>NZ_JBSGBN010000053.1:0-61563 GCF_053601275.1 Streptomyces sp. NPDC004752
CCTGCCGCCGCAGCAACGCGGGCTCCCCGCCGCGCCGCAGCAGTTCCCGCACGGTCCGGCGTGGGTCGACGGCGCCGCGCCGGGCCGGGCGGCGGCGCGCGGACAACCGGGTCTGCCCGTGCGCCGTGAACGCGGCCAGCAGCCGGTTGAGCTGGGTGCGTTCGGCGGCGTCCAGCCCGCCGACGTCGCGGTGCCGCAGCACCTCGGCGGAGCTGGCGAGCGCCAGGGCCGGTGGCCCCGGCGGCTCGCTCCCGTCCGCCGCCCGGACGCCGGACGGGGCGTCCCGTACGGCGAGCCGGATCCGGGGCGGGGCCGCGGCACGGGCTGCGGGCGGGGCGCAGCCGCCGTCCGCCCCGAAGTACGCGGCGAACACCCGCTCGTAGCGATCCAGATCGTCCCGCCCGCCGCACAGTGTCGCCCGCCCCGCCGTGTGCACGTCCGCGCGCACCCCGGGGCGCAGGACGTCGACGGCGCGCAGGAAGGCGTACAGCCGTTCGGTGCTCGCGTCGATCCCCGCCGCCCGTAGCGCGCGCACGAAGCCGAGCAGCACCGCGTCGGGCCCGGCCGGCCCGTCCGCCCACCGTCCTTCGACCGCCGTGTGTCCGCCGTGCGTCATGCCGATCGCGCTCCCCGGGCCGCCAGCACCGCCGTGAGGTCGAGGCCCCGGGCCCGCTCCGTGTCCTCCCGGTACTTCAGCACCGAGCCCAGGGTGGCCACCGCCAGCTCCGCGTCGACCTCGCTCGCCCCGAGCGCGTCCAGGGCCTGCGCCCAGTCGATCGTCTCGGCCACGCCCGGCGGCTTGAGCAGGTCGGCGCCGCGCAGCGCCTGCACCAGGGCGGTCACCTGCTCGGCCAGCCGCTCGGTGACCTCGGGCAACCGGCGGCGCACGATGGCCAGTTCGCGGGCGAAGGAGGGATGATCGAACCAGTGGTACAGGCACCGCCGCTTCAGTGCGTCGTGCACCTCCCGGGTCCGGTTCGAGGTCAGCACGACGACCGGTGGCACCTCGGCGCGCAGGGTGCCCAGCTCCGGAATGGTCACCGAGTACTCGGACAGCAGCTCCAGCAGAAACGCCTCGAACTCGTCGTCGGCCCGGTCGATCTCGTCGACCAGGAGCACCGAGGGCCAGGTCTGCAACGCCCGCAGCAGCGGCCGGGCGATCAGGAACCGCCGGTCGTACAGCTCGCTCTCCAGCCGGTCGGCGTCGGTGACCCCGGCCGCCTCGGCGGCCCGCAGATGCAGCAGCTGACGCGGGAAGTCCCAGTCGTACAGGGCCTGCGCGGCGTCGATGCCCTCGTGGCACTGCAACCGGATCAGCGGGGCGCCCAGCGCCTCGGCGAGGGCGGCGGCGAGCGCGGTCTTGCCGACGCCCGCGTCGCCCTCGCAGAACAGCGGCCGATGCAGTCTCAGGGCCAGGAAGCAGGTGACGGCCAGCCCCTCGTCGACGAGATACCCCGTCTCCGCCAGGCGGGCCCGTACCTGCTCCGGGTCGTCCATCCGGGTGATCGACGCTCACCTCGCTCCGGTGGCGGCCAGGACCGCCCGCCGGGTCAGCACCCGCGCGAGGTGCGCCCGGTACTCGGGCGAGGCCGACAGGTCCTGGGCGGGCCGGGTGCCCTCGGCGGCCTGTTCGGCGGCCCGCGCGACGGCGTCCGGGCCGTCGGCGCCGGCCAGTGCGCGCTCGGCGGCCACCGCCCGCAGCGGGGTGCCGCCCATGTTGGTGAGCCCGATGCGGGCCTCGGCGATGCGCCTGTCGTCCCGGCGCACCAGGGCCGCCACGCCGACGATCGCATATGCCTGGGCCACCCGGTGGAACTTCTCGTAGTGGAAGTCCCAGCCGTCCGTCTTCGGCAGCCGCACCTCCACCAGCAGTTCGTCGGGGGCCAGCGCGGACTGGAGGTAGTCCACGAAGAAGTCGCCCGCCGCGATGGTGCGCCGCCCGTCCGGCCCGGCGACGACCAGCTCGCCGTCCAGCGCCAGCACCACCGCGGGCAGATCACCCGCCGGGTCGGCGTGCGCCAGCGCGCCGCCGAGGGTGCCCCGGTGCCGTACGGCCGGGTCGGCGACGGTCCGCGTCGCGGCGGCCAGCAGTCCAGCGTGCCGGCGGACCAGCGGGTCGTGGAGCACATCGTGGTGGGTGGTCAGCGCGCCGATGACGAGCGTGTCGCCGTCCTCGCGGACCCCGCGCAGCTCCGGGATCCGGCCGATGTCCACGACCAGTTCGGGGAAGGCCAGCCTGAGCCGCAGCAGCGGCAGCAGGCTCTGCCCGCCGGCCAGCACCTTCGCCTCGTCGCCCGCCTCGGCGAGCGCGCGCACCGCCTCGTCGACGCTCTCGGGACGGGTGTACTCGAACGCGGGGGGAATCATGCCGCGGTCTCCTTCCCGGCGGCGTCGGTGGCGTCGTCGTCGGCGGACCGGACGGCCCGCCACACCCGCTCCGGTGTGCAGGGCATCCGCACGTCCTGCACACCGAACGGCCTGAGTGCGTCCACGACCGCGTTGACCACGGCGGGCGTCGACGCGATGGTCCCCGCCTCGCCGACGCCCTTGACACCCATGGAGTTGGAGGTGGCCGGCGTCTCCGTCCGCGCGGTCACGAAGTCCGGCAGGTCCGCCGCCGACGGCACCAGGTAGTCCGTCATGGTGCCGGAGACCAGGTTGCCCTCGTCGTCGTAGACCGCCTCCTCGTACAGGGCCTGCGCGATGCCCTGCGCGAGCCCGCCGTGCACCTGCCCCTCGACGATCATCGGGTTGACGACCCGGCCGACGTCGTCGACGCAGACGTAGGACCGGATGCGGGTCGCGCCGGTCTCCGTGTCGACCTCGACCGCGCACAGATGGGTGCCGTGCGGATAGGAGAAGTTCTCCGGGTCGACCAGGTACTCGGCGTTGATGGTCGGCTCCATGCCGTCGGGCAGGTCGTGCGAGGAGAACGTCTCCAAGGCGATCTCCTGGATGGTTCTGCGTGCCTCCGGGGAGCCCTTCACACAGAACACACCGTCCGTGAAGTCCAGGTCCCGCTCGCTCGCCTCCAGCAGATGCGCGGCAACCTTCCGGGCCTTGTCCACCACCCTGGTCGCCGCCCGGTGGACGGCCTCGCCGCCGACCGCCAGCGACCGCGAGCCGTAGGTGTCCATGCCCTGCGGGGAGGACCGGGTGTCGCCGTGCACCACCTCGACGTCCTCGAACGGCACGCCGAGCACGTCGGCGGCGATCTGGCTCCAGCAGGTCTCGTGCCCCTGCCCGTGCGGGCTGGTGCCGGTGACCACCTCGACCTTGCCGGTGGGCAGCATGCGGATGCTCGCCGCCTCCCAGCCGCCGGCCCCGTATCTGAGGTCGCGCAGCACCCGGCTCGGGGCCAGCCCGCACATCTCGGTGAAGGTCGACACACCGATGCCTAGGCGTACGGTGTCGCCGCGCGCGTTGCGCTCGCGCTGCTCGGCGCGCAGCTCGTCGTAGCCGAACAGGGCGAGGGCCTTGTCCGTCGCGGCCTCGTAGTCGCCGCTGTCGTAGGTGAGCCCGGCGACGGTGGTGTACGGGAACTCCTCGTGCCGGATCCAGTTGCGGCGCCGCAACTCCACCGGGTCCAGGCCGAGTTCCGCGGCCAGCTCGTCCATGATCCGCTCGATGGCGAACGTCGCCTCCGGGCGCCCGGCGCCACGGTAGGCGTCGGTGGGGGTCCGGGTGGTGAAGACGCCCGTGCAGGTGAACTCGTAGGCGTCCATCTTGTAGATCGCGGGGTACATGAAGGCGCCGAGGATCGGGACGCCCGGGGTGACGAGCATCAGATACGCGCCCATGTCGGCGATCAGGTCCACCTTGAGGCCGAGCAGCCTGCCCTCCCGGGTCGCGGCCACCTCGACGTCCTGGATCATGCCGCGGCCGTGGTGGGTCGCCAGATAGCCTTCGGAACGGGACTCGGTCCACTTCACCGGGCGGCCGAGCCGTCGGGCGACGGCCACGGCGATGGCCTCCTCGCCGTACACCTGGAGCTTGGAGCCGAAGCCGCCGCCCACGTCCGGGGCGATCACGCGCAGCTTGTGCTCGGGCACGCCGGTGACGGTCGCCAGCATGATCCGCAGGATGTGCGGGATCTGCGTCGCCGAGTAGACCGTGTACTCGCCGGAGGCGGTGAGCGGGGTGACGACGACGGCGCGGGGCTCCATCGCGTTGGGGATCAGGCGCTGCTGGTGGTAGCGGCGCTTCAGGGTGACCTCGGCGCGCTCGCGGACCGCGGCGAAGTCCTCACCGGTCGCCAGCGGCCACACATAGCTGCGGTTGGTGCCCTTGTCGGCGTGGACCAGCGGGGCGTCGTCCGCCAGCGCGGCCTCCAGGTCGAGGACCGGCTCCAGCGGCTCGTAGTCGACCTCGATCGCCTCCAGTGCGTCGGCCGCCGCGTACCGGTCGCGGGCCACCACCACGGCGACCGGGTCACCGGCGTAGCGCACCTCGTCCAGCGCGATCGGCGGGTGGCCGGGCAGCACGATGTCCTCGGTCACCGGCCAGGCGCACGGCAGCGAGCCCAGCCCGTCGGCGAGGTCGGCGCCGCTGAACGCCGCGACCACACCGGGCCGGTCGAGCGCCGGGGAGACGTCGATGCGCCCGATGCGCGCGTGGGCCATCGGGCTGCGCAGCACGGCGAGGTGGAGCAGGCCGGTGACCTGGATGTTGTCGGTCCAGTTGGTCTGGCCGGTGATCAGCCGGGCGTCCTCCTTGCGCAGCCGGGAGCGGCCGATCTCGCGCGCTACGGCCTGATCCGTCATGCCGTGACCTCCTGAGTGCTCTGCTGCCCGGACCGAACGCTCTCCTGCCCGGAGGCGGCTAGCACCGCGCGGACGATGTTCTGGTAACCGGTGCAGCGGCACAGGTTGCCCTCCAGGGCGTGGCGCACCTCGTCCGGGCCGGGACGCGGGTTCTCGCGCAGCAGATCGCGCGCCGCCATGATCATGCCCGGGGTGCAGTAGCCGCACTGGAGCGCGTGCCGCTCGTGGAAGGCGCGCTGCAACGCCGTCAGCTGCCCGTCGCGGGCCAGGCCCTGCACGGTGGTCACCTCGGACCCGTCCGCCTGGACGGCCAGCACCGAGCAGCTCTTGACGGTCGCGCCGTCCAGGTCGACCGTGCAGGTCCCGCAGTTCGAGGTGTCGCAGCCGATCGGGGTGCCGGTCAGGCCGAGGCGGTCGCGCAGATAGTGGGCCAGGAGGAGACGGGGTTCCACGTCGTCCTCGTAGACCGTGCCGTCCACGTTCACCTTGATATGGGTCATATGCCCTCCAGACCGTGCGGGCGTGAGCGAGCGGTATCAGCGACGTGACGTGATGTACGTCACTGTAAGACCGAGGTGTGGCCGCGGCGAGTGCTGTGCGGGCGGCTCGTGCCGGGCGTTAATCCGTTGCGGCCAGGGCGCCGGTGCTGCTGCACTGCGCGGGACCAGTCGTCACACCGAGAGGACCCATGATGGGCGCTGCGTGCATGTCCCCCCAGGAAGGAACCCCACCCATGCCGAAGGACATCACGCTCAGTGCATCTGCTCAATCTTGGAATCCTCGCGCACGTAGACGCCGGTAAGACCAGCCTGACCGAGCGGCTGCTGCACTCCGTCGGAGTGATCGACGAGGTCGGCAGCGTCGACGCCGGCAGCACTCAGACGGACACGCTCGCCCTGGAGCGGCAGCGCGGCATCACGATCAAATCGGCCGTCGTCTCCTTCCCCCTCGACGGCGTGACCGTCAACCTCATCGACACACCCGGCCACCCGGACTTCATCGCCGAGGTGGAACGGGTCCTCGGCGTGCTCGACGGCGCCGTCCTGATCGTCTCGGCCGTCGAGGGGGTCCAGGCGCAGACCAGGGTGCTGATGCGGACCCTGCGGCGGCTGCGCATCCCGACGCTGATCTTCGTGAACAAGATCGACCGGCGCGGGGCGCGGGAGGCGGAGGTGCTGCGGGCGATGGCCCGCCGGCTCACCCCCGCGCTCGTGCCGATGGGCACCGCCACCGCGCTCGGCACCCGCGGCGCCCGCTTCGTCCCCCGGCTCGGCCCGGACGCGCTCGATGTCCTCGCCGACCGGGACGACGACCTGCTCGCCGCCTACGTGGCGGGCCCCGTCGCCCCCGGCGAGCTGCGCGCCGCCCTCGCCGCCCAGACCCGGCGGGCCCGCGTCCACCCGGTCTACTTCGGCTCGGCCGTCACCGGCGCCGGTGTGGCCGACCTGATCGGCGGCATCGAGGAACTGCTGGCCCCCGCCGCGGGCGACCCCGAGGGGCCACTGTCGGCGACGGTGTTCAAGGTCGACCGGGGCCCGTCGGGGGAGAAGATCGCCTACGCGCGGATCTTCTCCGGCACCCTGCGCACCCGCGACCGGATCCTGTTCGGGGACGGCCCGCAGGAGGGGAAGGTCACCGCGGTCAGCGTCTTCGACCGGGGCACCGACGCCCGGCAGGAGAGCGTCGGCGCGGGCCGGATCGGCAAGCTGTGGGGCCTCGGCGGCATCAGGATCGGGGACGCGATCCAGGGGGCCGCGGGCGCGGCCGGGTGCGGGGGAGTGCCGCGTTCGGCGTACGAGCGTCACTTCGCCCCGCCCACCCTGGAGACCGTCGTCGTCCCGGGCCCGCACACGGACCGGCGGGCGCTGCATGTCGCGCTCACCCAGCTCGCCGAGCAGGACCCGCTGATCGGCGTGCGCCATGACGAGGCGCGGCAGGAGACCTCCGTCTCCCTGTACGGCGAGGTGCAGAAGGAGGTCGTCCAGGCGACCCTCGCCGACGAGTACGGCCTCGACGTCACCTTCCGGGAGACCACGGTCATCTGCGTCGAGCGTCCGGTGGGCGGCGGAGCGGCCGTCGAGTTCAACACGCGGGACGGGAACCCGTTCCTGGCGACTGTCGGCCTCCGTGTCGACGCCGCCCCGGTCGGCTCGGGCGTGGACTTCCGGCTGGCGGTGGAGCTGGGCTCGATGCCGTACGCCTTCTTCAAGGCCGTCGAGGACACCGTGCGCGAGACGCTCGGGCAGGGGCTGCACGGCTGGCAGGTCACCGACTGTGCGGTGACCATGACCCACTCCGGATACTCGCCCCGGCAGAGCCACGCCCACCAGGGCTTCGACAAGAGCATGTCGAGCACCGGTGCCGACTTCCGCGGGCTCACCCCGCTCGTACTGATCGAGGCGCTGCGGCGGGCCGGCACCCGGGTGTACGAACCGATGCACCGCTTCCGCATCGAGGCCCCGGCGGACACCCTGGGCGCCCTCCTGCCGGTGCTCGCGCGGCTGGCGGCGGTGCCGCGGAGCACCGGGACGAACGGCTCCGAGTGCGTGCTGGAGGGCGCGATGCCCGCCGCCCGGGTGCACGGTCTCGAACAGCGGCTGCCCGGACTGACCCGCGGCGAGGGCGAGTTGGAGACCGCCTTCGACCACTACGCCCCGGTCACCCGCGGCCCGGTCCCCGAACGCCCACGCACCGACCACAACCCGCTGAACCGAAAGGAGTACCTGCTGAACGCCACCAACCGCCTGGGCGGCTGAGCCCGGACGATCGCGCCCCCTCGGCCGCCGCCGACCATGCCGCCCCGGGCCCGGCCGATTGCGGCCCGCGCCGGGAAGGTCCAGGTCAGCCGAGAACTGACCTGGACCCTCGCGGCACTTTTCGCTAATCGTCCCATGCCTGGATCATGATCTGTTCGGCGATCTTGCCCTCGCGCAGCGTGATCATGGACTCGGCGAGAACACGGACACCGTCCGCGTACTCGCAGGACTCGCTGTAGGCGGCGTGGTCGCCCTGCACGACGCACTGCTCCAGCCTGTGCGTCATATCGCGGCTGTAGATGTCGTCGAGCATCTCCGCTATCTGCGGCCGGCCGCGCAGGACCTTGGGGTGACTGGGCTGGGTGTCGTGGTCGACGATGCGGATCTCCGCGTCGTCCGCGTACAGCGACAGAAGGTTGTTCCCGGTGTTCCCCTCTATGCCCCGGCGCAGGGTCTCGGCGGTGAAGGCGGAGCCGGTCCCGGTGCCCATGGTGACCTCCTTCGAGGAGCCGTGGCCCGGCGAGGAGCCGGCCGGGCGGGCCCCACCTTCGAGCGTCCTCCGCCCAGGCTGCCCCGGCAAGCCCGGTCGGGGCGCTGCGCCTCACGGGTGAGCGGAGCCGGGCGCCCGTGTCCGCCGGGGACCGGGTGCCGTTGCTGAGGACATGATCTCAACACGACGTATCGTCGCCGCCGTCGGTCTCGCTGCGGGTGTCACGGGCCTCGCCGCGCCGCTGGCGCACGCCGCCCCCGCGAGTGCCCAGGACACCGGGAAGATCAGCCCGATGGCGACGCTCGACTCGTTCGCCGTGAGCGACATCCCCGCGCAGCACCGGGGCGAGATCCCGCGGGTCTCCGAACAGTTGCAGGGACTGAACCGGCTGCACGACCTCGGGCAGCTGCACCAGCTCACCGACCAGGCGGCCCCCGTGACCGGGCTGCTGCCCGCCGTCGAGTACTGAGCACCGCGCCCGTGTCCACCGACCGAGGGCCGTCCGGAAACGGGCGGCCTCGCGCATGTCCGGGACCATCCGGGACCATGGGAACGGGCGGCCGGATGGCATACCCCAGAGGGTATACAGGGAGTGGAGGGGTGGTCGTGGAGCTGCGGTTCGAGGGTGACGAGCTGTCATCGGTGCTCAACCGGTTGCGCAGGGCGCAGGGGCAGATATCGGGCGTGGTCAGGATGATCGAGGAGGGCCGTGACTACGAGGACGTGGTCACCCAGCTCGCCGCGGCCTCCCGCGCCCTCGACCGGGCCGGTTTCGCGATCATCGCGACCGGGCTCCAGCAGTGCCTCAACGGCGAGCAGGACGGGGCCGACGGCGCAACGACCGAACAGATGAGGGCCCGGCTGGAGAAGCTGTTCCTGTCGCTGGCCTAGCCGCCCATGACCGTAGCCGCCCATGACCGTAGCCACCTATGACCGTAGACGCTCACGACCGGCTCGTCCGGTCGGCGTACGACCCGCTCGCACCGTCGTCGTACGATACGTCCGGCCGGAAAGATCCGCGGCTGTCGTGGTGCTCCGTGCCGCTGCCGATCGGTCACGCATAGGGTCACAGGACAGTCAATTCGACGGAAAGGGCCAGGCCATGGCGCAGGAAGTACGCGGCGTGATCGCACCGGGGAAGGACCAGCCGGTGCGGGTCGAGACGATCGTGGTGCCGGACCCGGGTCCGGGGGAGGCGGTCGTACGCGTCCAGGCTTGCGGCGTCTGCCACACGGATCTGCACTACAAGCAGGGCGGCATCTCCGATGACTTCCCCTTCCTGCTCGGCCACGAGGCCGCCGGTGTCGTGGAGTCGGTCGGCGAGGGCGTCACCGACGTCGCCCCCGGCGACTTCGTGATCCTCAACTGGCGTGCCGTGTGCGGCAACTGCCGGGCCTGTCTGCGCGGCCGCCCCTGGTACTGCTTCGACACGCACAACGCGCGGCAGAAGATGACCCTGACCGACGGCGCCGAACTCGCCCCGGCCCTCGGCATCGGCGCCTTCGCCGAGAAGACCCTGGTCGCCGCCGGGCAGTGCACCAAGGTCGACCCGGCCGTCTCCCCGGCCGTGGCCGGCCTGCTGGGCTGCGGCGTGATGGCCGGCATCGGCGCCGCGATCAACACCGGCAACGTCGGCCGCGGCGACTCCGTGGCCGTGATCGGCTGCGGCGGCGTAGGCGACGCGGCCATCGCCGGGTCCCGGCTGGCGGGCGCGGCGAAGATCATCGCCGTGGACATCGACGACCGTAAGCTGGCCAAGGCCCGCGCCCTGGGCGCCACCCACACCGTCAACTCCCGCGAGACCGATGCGGTCGAGGCGATCCGCGAGCTGACCGGCGGCTTCGGTGCCGACGTCGTGATCGAGGCGGTCGGCCGCCCGGAGACCTATCGGCAGGCGTTCTACGCCCGCGACCTGGCCGGCACGGTCGTCCTCGTCGGCGTGCCCACCCCGGAGATGAAGCTCGAACTGCCGCTCCTGGACGTCTTCGGCCGCGGTGGCGCGCTCAAGTCCTCCTGGTACGGCGACTGCCTGCCCTCCCGGGACTTCCCCATGCTCATCGATCTGCACGTGCAGGGGCGCCTGGACCTGGCGGCGTTCGTGACCGAGACCATCCAACTCGACGAGGTGGAGAAGGCGTTCGAGCGGATGCACGGCGGCGACGTGCTGCGCTCGGTGGTGGTGCTGTGATGGCCGCGCGCATCGAACGCCTCGTCACCTCGGGCCAGTTCACCCTTGACGGCGGCACCTGGGACGTCGACAACAATGTGTGGATCGTCGGTGACGACGAGGAGGTCATCGTCATCGACGCCGCGCACGACGCCCGCGCCATCGCCGAGGCGGTCGGCGACCGGCGGCTGACCGCCATCGTGTGCACCCACGCCCACAACGACCACATCGACGCCGCCCCCGCGCTCGCCGACCTCACCGGCGCCACCATCTGGCTGCACCCCGACGACCTGCCGCTGTGGAGGCTGACCCATCCCGACCGGGACCCGGACGAGCACCTGGTCGACGGCCAGGTGCTGGAGGGCGCCGGCGCCGATCTGACCGTGCTGCACACCCCCGGCCACGCGCCGGGTGCCGTCTGCCTCTACGATCCCGGCCTCGCCACCGTCTTCACCGGCGACACCCTCTTCCAGGGCGGCCCGGGCGCCACCGGGCGGTCCTACTCCCACTTCCCGACGATCATCACCTCGATCCGTGACCGCCTCCTCACCCTCCCGCCCGAGACGACGGTGCTCACCGGCCACGGCGACGCCACCACCATCGGCGCCGAGGCCCCGCACCTCCAGGAGTGGATCGCCCGCGGCCACTGAGCCGGAGAACCCCGAGAACCCGGCGAACCCCGGAAAACCACGGGAGATCGGGTGGCGGCGACCGTACGATCAGCTGCCATGACCTCGAACACGCTCCTGACCCTGCGGGACGTACGCGTCCTGAGCTGCGCCTCCGACGGTCCGCTCCTCGACGGCGAGAGCGCGGCGCTTGATCTGATCGGCGACGCGCTCGGCAGGGAGGCGCAGTTGGTCGCGGTTCCCGTGGAGCGGATCGCGGACGAGTTCTTCCGGCTGCGCTCCGGCGTCGCGGGCGCCGTCGTCCAGAAGTTCGCCACCTACCGGTTGCGCCTCGCCGTCGTCGGCGACATCTCCCGGCACCTCGCCGGGAGTACGGCGCTGCGGGACTTCGTGTACGAGTCGAACCAGGGCCACCAACTGTGGTTCCTGGCCGACTCCGGCGAACTCGACGACAGGCTGCGCCGGTAGGGCCGACGGGCCGCACGGGTCGGTACGACGGGCCGCGTCGGTAAAGGTGACAGAGGATGTCCGGGATTCCCGGGAGGCTGAACGGCGACACCGTCGTACGGACACGGGAGGCCGGACATGTCAGGACCGCTGGAGGGCAAGGTCGCGCTGGTGGCGGGGGCGACCCGGGGCGCGGGCCGCGGGATCGCGGTGGAACTCGGGGCGGCGGGCGCCACCGTCTACGCCACCGGTCGCAGCACCCGCGCCCGCCGTTCGGAATACGACCGCCCCGAGACCGTCGAGGACACCGCCGACCTGGTCACCGCGGCCGGCGGCCGGGGCATCGCGGTGCCCGTCGACCACCTCGACCGGGACGCCGTCCGCGCCCTGGTGGACCGCATCGCCGACGAACAGGGCCGGCTCGACGTCCTGGTGAACGACATCTGGGGCGGCGAGCACCTGTTCGCCTGGGACAGCCCGGTCTGGGAGCACGACCTCGACCAGGGGCTGCGGCTACTCCGGCTCGCCGTGGAGACCCATGCCATCACCAGCCACTTCGCCCTGCCGCTGCTGCTGCGCCACCCCGGCGGTCTTGCCGTCGAGGTCACCGACGGCACCGCGGACTACAACCGCGACACCTACCGGGTCTCCTTCTTCTACGACCTGGCCAAGGCGTCCGTGCTGCGGATGGGCTTCGCACTCGGCCACGAACTGGGCCCGCGCGGCGCCACCGCCGTCGCCCTGACCCCCGGCTGGATGCGCTCGGAGATCATGCTCGACCAGTTCGGCGTCCGCGAGGACACCTGGCGCGACGCCCTGGAGCAGGTGCCCCACTTCGCCATCTCGGAGACCCCGCGCTACGTCGGCCGTGCCGTCGCGGCACTGGCCGCCGACCCCGACGCGGCCCGCTGGAACGGGCAGTCCCTGTCCAGCGGCGGGCTCGCCCAGGAGTACGGGTTCACGGACCTGGACGGCAGCCGCCCCGACGCCTGGCGGTACCTCGTCGAGGTGCAGGATGCGGGAAAACCCGCGGATGTCACCGGCTACCGATGAGCTACAGGCGGGGCAGCGGCCAGGCCGCCGAGTGGCCGGGAGGCAGCGCCAGGTCCTCCCGTACGGCCGCGTAGTAGCCCTCGCGGCCGGCCCGTTGCCGCTCCAGCAGCACCTGCCAGGCCGCGGCGTCGCACCGCCCGTCCCGGACGAACCGCTCCATCGCCATCGCGACCACGACCCAGGCACGGGCCTGCTCCACCACCGCCGGACTGCCCAGCAGAAGCAGCGCCTCACCGGACGGGTCCCGGGCGGCGGATGCCTCGGTCAGCAGCGGCTCAGCCTCCTGGGGAGTCAGGGGATGCGGGTGCGGATCGTTGCCGAAGTGCGCGGCGAGGCGGTAGGTGAGGGTGACCGACTGCTTGACCGTCCGCGCGTAGTCGGCGTACACCGCGAACCGCCGCTCTTCCCACCGTGCCGCCTGCTCGCGCCGGAACCGGGCCCGGTCGCTGCGGACGACCGCCAGATACGAACCGAGGGCACCGATCATGACGCCCACCAGGGCGGGGAGTTGCTGGAGGAACGCGGACATGCCCGCACGCTATCCGGCCCGGCGGTCCGGCGGCTCGGCGGTCCGGCGAACCCGTGCCGGGATCTGTCGCACTGATCGTCGCGGCCGTACGGTCGTTGCCATGACCGAACCCGAACGCTTCGCAGGACACGGAGTTCTCGTCACAGGCGCCGCCCGCGACATCGGCGCAGCTGTCGCCCGCCGGCCAGTCGCAATGCCGTTGGCAAGGGCTTTGACGGTGAGACGACTCCTCCGGGGGTGGTGTCGGTGGGGTCGTCTCTGGCAGATTTGGCCGGTATCGGGGTGCTGACACGTACTTTCCCTCCGGGCCGCCCTCCCGCAGCCGGCTGCCTCCGGCCGGGGCGCGATCGTCCTCATCGGCTCCGTCAACGGCTGCCAGGACTTCGGCAACCACGCCTACAGCGCCGCCAAGGCCGGACTCGAATCGCTGAACCGTACCCTCGCCGGGCACGCGGCCCCGCGCGGGGTCCGGGTCAATCCGGTGGCGCCCGGCACGGTGCGCACCTCGGCCTGGCAGGGGCGGGACGCCGAACTCGACGCCGTCCGCGGGCTGTACCCGCTCGGCCGGGTCGGCGAACCCGAGGACATCGCCGCCACCGTCGCCTTCCTCGCCTCCCGCGACGCCGCCTGGATCACCGGCACCTCGCTCCGCGTCGACGGCGGACTCACCGCGGTCCACACCGGATTCCACGCGGCCCTGGACGCCGCGGGCGGCTGAGCGGCGCGCGCTCCCGCAGCGGAACTTCACCATTCGGTCACAGCTCGATCCGTCCTACAACCTAAGCCGTCGCACGCATGTCTAGGTTTCCGGGACCGCGGGAGCCGCGGACACGGCAGCAGGGGGAGGGCCCGACATGGGGCACATAGGCAGGCGGGGCGCCGTCGCGCTCGGCATCACGGGGCTGGTGGCACCGCTCACGCTCGCGCTCGGCGCGGCACCGGCGCAGGCCGCGAGCTGCACCACACAGACCGGGCCGTACCAGAAGCAGGTGGAGAAGTTCCTCGGCCGTCCGGTCGACGGAAAGCAGTCCGCCGCCGACTGCAAGGCCGTCCGGGCCTTCCAGAACAAGCACGGCATCACGCCCAACATCGGCTACGCGGGCCCGGTGACCTGGGGCGTGATGGACCTGATGAACAAGCAGAAGGCCGTCGGGAACAACCCGAACAAGGCCGGCAAGTGCCCGGTGAACAAGGGCCGGATCGCCTGTGTCAACCTGACGCTCCAGCTGAGCTGGATCCAGGACGGCAAGAAGCTGGTGTACGGGCCGGTCCCGGTGCGCACCGGTCGCAACGGCTACGAGACCCGCACCGGTCTGAAGAAGATCTACTGGCGGCACATCGACCATGTCTCGTCCCTCTACAACGTGCCGATGCCCTACAGCCAGTTCTTCGACGGCGGCCAGGCGTTCCACTCGGTCGGCGTCAGCATGTGGAACCCGCCGGGCTCGCACGGCTGCGTCAACATGACCAAGAAGGACGCCAAGAAGTACTGGTCGCTGCTGAAGAAGGGCGACGACGTCTTCGTGTACGGCCGCAAGCCGGGCACCTGACGGGACTCGGCTCCGGCGTTCGGCTCCAGCGGTTCGCTGCCGTCCTGGGGCCGGGCGCCGCCGAGGGGTGAACTCCCCTGTGATCACGGATGGATTGACGTGATGAGTAACACGGTCCGATATGTCCCATATCGATGGTACTTATTCACCTCGTCTTCACGCCGATCGGCATATGCTCACACCATGTCCACCACAGTTGAAGTCGCCTCCGAGCGCTCGGCCGCGGAGGTCAACGAGGAGATCCGGGCCCTGTGGCTGCGGTCGGGCGGGACACTGAGCGTCGAGCAGCGCGAGGAGTACCGGCGGCTCGTCCTGGAGTGGGCCGCCGCGGCCCCGCAGTCGCCGAAGGCGGCCTGAGCGCCGCGCTCAGCGGACCTCCCGCGGCCCGAGCGGCGCCGACCCGAGCGGCGCCCGCTCCCACCAGACCACCTGGCCCGTGCTCAGCCGGGTCGCTCGGACACAGAGCGAGTTGCCAGGGACACGACGGTCAGCGGATCCGGGCCGTCGCCCCGGCCGTGCCGCAGGGGACTGCGGTCGGCCCTCGGGGCCCTTAGTCATTCGGGCTTCCGTCTGCAGCGCAGGAAGATCTGCTCCTCGGGCTGTACATCGGCGGAGGCCGGAGCGTACGAGTAAAGGGACTCGCCGACGATGTCAAAGCCCGCCCCGTCGACCACCTCGCGCAACTCGTCCCGGAGATAGCCGGAGACCCGGACGGTGCTGCCGATGAACGGGATCGCGAAATCGTCGACGTCGGCCTCGACCATCGACAGGGCGAACAGGCCCCCGGGGACCAGCAGATGACGGACGGTCTCCAGCGCGAGCGGGATCTCCGCGCGCGGCAGCATGAGCAGGGCGAAGAACGCCGCGACCGCGTCGAACCGGCCCAGGTCGCTAGGGCCGCCGGGGCGCAGGTCCGCGATGTCCAGGTGGTGGAACTCCGCCTCGGGCACGTTCGCTTGGGCCAACTCGACCATCCCGCGCGACAGATCGACGCCGGCGACCTCGAACCCGGCGTCCGCAAGCCGGCGTGCGGTGGGCAGTCCGGTGCCGCATCCCAAATCCAGCACGCGGGCGCCGGGCGGCAGCGACTCGACCAGCCACTCGGCGTCGGCGATCTGGCCCTCCTTGTGCGGGAAGGCATCGTCGTACCGGTCGCCGATGGCGTCGAATGCCTCGGCCTGGCCGCCGCGGTCGAGTTGAATGTTCCCGTAACCGGGCTGGCTGCTGGGGCTGTTCACGAATTAGCTCCCTTGGGAGATCTCTGGCTCCGGAGACCTCTGGGTGTGGTTTTTACACAGATCACCCGACCGTACGGGCCGGAGGACCCGGTCGACCGGTGCCGAATTCGTCACCAAGAGTAGTTGCCTTTGGGACAGGATCAACCCCAAGTGGCCGAGTAGTAGCGCTGATACGCCCTGCGGTCCTGTTCCGTGCGGATGTAGCGGGTGGCGACCAGCGCGATCAGACTGCCCGCGATCACCAGCAGGCCGGGCCCGACGACCCGGCCGTCCGTGAGCCGGGACAGCGGACTCGTGTCCTGCGCGGCGCCGGTGACCGGGGCCGAGGAGCCGGGCGCGGCAGCACTGGGGGCGAGCGCGCCCTGCGGGGCCGAGGCGGACGGCGCGGGGGAGGCGGCGCCCTCGGCGTTCGGCGCCGCGACGATCAGCCGCACACCGAGCGCGGACAGCGCCTTGGTCACCGGCTGGAAGAACGTGGTGCCACCCGTGGTGCAGTCACCGCTGCCGCCCGAGGTCACACCCAGCGCGACGCCCTCGGAGAACAACGGGCCGCCGCTGTCGCCCGGTTCGGCGCACACATCGGTCCGCACCAGGCCGGTGACGGTGCCCTCGGGATAGTTGACGGTCGCGTCGAGCCCGGTCACCTGGCCGTCGCGCAGCCCGCTGGTGCTGCCGCTGCGGAACACCCGCTGCCCGACCGTGGGATCGGCGACCCCGGTGATCCGCACGCCCTTGCCGTCGCCGACGGCGACCACGTCGGCGCCGTCGCCGGCCCGGCCGGACGCGTATGCGATGAGCGAGAAGTCGCTGCCCGGGAATTCGGTGTTGACCGTCGTGCCCAACTGCCGGTTGCCCCGGCCGTCCGCGAACCAGATGGTGTCCGCGGGCCCGCAGTGCCCGGCCGTGAGGATGAAGTCCCGCTGTCCGTCGGTGACATTGAAGCCCGCCGAGCAGCGCCCGCCGGTGGACAGGATCGGCTCCGCCCCGTTCAGGCGCGTGGTGAACGTGCCCGACGTGCGCTCCATGTGGACGAAGCCGCCGATGTCCGTGGCCACCCGGGACAGCCGGGACCAGTTGCTTGCGGAGACGGTCCTGTCGGCCTGCACCACGACCTGGTTGGTGCGGTAGTCCAGGGCCCACGCGGTCCCCGCCACTCGGGGTGCCGAACGCAGCGCCGCCGTGGCCGACTTGAGTTCGTTCATGCTGTGCCGTACGACCTTCGCCGCGGCCCCGGCCCGGCGCACCGTCCGCGCGGCCCCCTCGTCGGTCACCGCCACGACCGGACGGCCGTCGGAACCGATCCAGCTCCCCGCCGTACGGGCGGTGCCGAGCCGCTCCACCAGGCCGGCGCCGGTGCCGGCGGCGTCCCGTGCCGCGCTGAACGGGACGGCGGGCGCGTCGGGCGGCTCGCTCGCCACGGCCCGGGTGACCATCGTGCCTCCCAGGAGGAGTCCGCCGATCGCCGCCAGCCGTGCCGTCCGCCGGACGAACCGTCGTCGTGCGTGCCTCATGCATGGCTCCCGAACCCCGAACGCGCGGTGCGGACACCGCGGGGCCCTCCGGTCGTCGAGCGCCCGCCCCTGCATACGTGGCCCGGCGCACAGGCGTTCACCGCGATCGCGACCAGGTGCCGTACGCAGGTAACTCCCGTTCGCCGGAGCGGTGTTGAAACCCCACGCTCAGCCGGGCGGCGCGGGCGGTCAGCCCGACGGCGGGCGGGTCGTCAGGTCCAGGCCCGATACGGCTCGTCGACCATCTGGAAGACCGGTTCGCCGCGCACCGGGTCCTTGGCCGTGGACAGCCGGACCCGGTCCCCGCTGTGCACGCCCACCGGCGGACCCATGACCCGGCCGCGCAGCACGAAGCCCTCGGCCATCTCGACCAGGGACACATTGCGCGCGGCGGGCGTGTTGCGGTGCACCACCGAGGAGTGGCGGACCGTGCCGATGCCCTCGCTGCGCTCCGTCAGCAGGTCGCTGCCCTGGCACACCGGACACAGCAGCCGGTGGTACATGGCGGTGTTGCACCAGGTGCAGCGCTGGAAGAGGAGGGCGTTGCCGGAGCCCGCGGGCTTGGGGTCGAGGACGCCCGTCGCGGTGCCGACCACCGCCTGAGCGGCGCTTCCTGAGTGGTGGTACACGCTGGTCAACTCCCTGCCCTCGGCCGGAATCCCGCGGACCCGGCACCGACCGGGCACACAGGTGCGCGGTGCGCCGTGCCACCGTGCACGCCGACAGGTTATGGCACTCAGTGTCAGGCGTAAAGGTACTCGGTACCCCGGATTTCCCCGGTCAGCCGCGGCCCAGCGTCGACTCCAGTTGCTGCACCACCCGCCACAGCGGGGCGTCGCGCCGGGAGACGAGGACGACTACATCCTCGGGGTGCTCGGGGTGCTCGGGGTGCTCGGGGTGCTCGGGGTGCTCGGGGTGCTCGGCGTGCGGGAGTCGTGGTGCGCCATGGTCCGCCCGCGGGCCGGCGAAGGTGGACCGCACATGGCCCAGCGCGTGGTCGACGGAGGTGTCGGGGACGCCCCGTCCGCCCGAACGCAGCCAGGAACGCAGGGCGTTGTTGTGTGCCGCGACGACCGCGGCGGCGACGACATCGGCCCGCAGCGTCCCGTCCGGCTCCCCGGCGAAGCGGCGGCGCAGATACCCGGCCAGCGCGCGCTCGTAGCGCCACACCACCGACAGTTCGTACGCGCGCAGCCCCGGCACCTCCTTGGTGAGCCGGTAACGCCGCACGGAGAACGCCGGGTTCTCGGCGTACATCCGCATGCCCAGCCGGACCGCCTCGCACACCCGCCGCACCGGCTCGTGCTCCTCGCCGCCCTCGGCCAGGAAGGCCGTCATATCGGCCAGGCAGCGCTCGTGGTCGGGGAAGACCACGTTCTCCTTGGCGGGGAAGTAGCGGAAGAACGAACGCCGTCCGACCCCCGCGAGCGCCACGATGTCGTCCACGGTGGTCTGTTCGTAGCCGCGTTCCAGGAACAGCCGGAAAGCCGCCTCCACCAGGGCGTCCCGTATCGGCGGCTTCGCGGCGGGCGCCGCACTGCTGGAGCTCATGGACGCGAACGTAGCACCCGCCAGGACCGGCATGGCACTCAGTGCAAGGTCAGCGGGGAGCCGAGTGCTCTCGGCCGGTGCGGGCCTGTCGCGCGCCGGACTGAACCGGAGGGCAGGCACAGCCGTATCACTGGGGGATCGCTGCCCGGGGATCGCGGAAGGAGAGCAGCGTGTCGACACCGCCGGACCCCAGTGAGGAGCCGCGGCGCGGCCCGGTCCTGGAACCCATCCGGGTGCTACGGCCCCGGCGCCTGGACGCCCTCGCCGAACTGATGCGGGAGATACGTCAGGACGCCGAGGGGGCCGAGGGGTACGAGGCCGTCACGCCGGAGCCGCGCGCGGACCGGCCGGAGGAGGACACGCAGGAACTGCCGACGGTGCCGGCGCCCGGCGCCCGCACCGGTGCCGGACTGCGCCGGGTCGCCGTCGCGGCCGTTGTGGGCGCCGCCGTCCTCGTCGGCTTCGGCGCCGCCCTGCTGCTGCCCGGCCGCGGCGACGCAGCCCCGAGCGCCGGGCCGAGCACCGTCCCGAGTGCCGTCCCGAGTGCCGTCCCGAGTGCCGGGCCGTCCCGCTCCGCATCGAGCGCGCCCCCGGCGCCGAGTGCTTCGGCCGCCGACCCCGACGGACCCGGCACCCTCCGCGAGGGTGACAGCGGACCCGAGGTCGTTGCGCTCCAGCAGCGCCTGCTGCGCATCCCGGACGTCTACCGCGACGGCGCCACCGACGGCCGTTACGATGCCGTACTCGCCGCGACCGTGGCCCGTTTCCAGCTCTGGTACGGCATCAGAGGGGATGAGACCGGGGTGTACGGCGACGACACCCGACGCGACCTGGAGTCCCGCACGACCCTGGACGACGGCTGACCGCGCCGGAACGGCCGGGCAGGGCACGGCAGTTGGAACCGCGACCCGCCCGGCGGCGGCCGGACGGAGCCGGGGCCAGGTTCAGAGCCCCGAACAGAATGGGCGCCCGGCGTGCGGCGTCTGGCACGCACGCTGATCGGACTCCCATTCCGTTCGCAGCTCTCAGCGGCCGGCGGTCTGGGCCACCAGGGCCTCGGTGACCGCGCGGACGCTGCGGGCGATGTACTGGAGCTGCCGGACCTCGGCCGCGTACATCTTGATGGTGTGCTCGATGACCGACTCGGGCATGCCCAGCGGGGGCAGTTCGGCCCGGGCCGTCTGCAAGGCCGTCCGGGCCACCCGGATCTCATGGTGGACCTGGATCTGCGCGTGCCGGGCGAGCAGCACCGGATGCCGGATCAGCGCCGGGTAGCTGGCGTAGCGGGCCGGGACCAGTTCGCGCAGCCACTTGACCGCGGAGCGCTCCCAGTCGTAGCTGCCGGGCGGCTTGACCTGGCAGGGCCAGTCCGGACCGATGCGCGTCGTCGTCAGGGTCATGATGATCGCTTCCGGGTGTACGGCGTCGTGCGGGGTGGTGCGACGGGTTCGGGCGGCCCCGGTCTAGGGGATGACCGGGGCCGCCACGGGCGAATCGCACAGGCGATGCCCGGCCGAACACCCCGGGCGCCGACGCGGGTAGGAAACGGCGGCTCGGGGTGCTCGTCGAGTGGCCCCGGCTGCCGGCGCGGTGAGCGGTGCGGCGGCGTGCGCATGAGCGGTCCGGCTTTCTCGGGGCGGTGCGACTGGTGCGTCCTGGGGTGCGGAACGCGCCCGGAGTGACCGGGTGCGATCTGGGAGCAGTATTTATATATGCCGTCGTCTTGGCAAGCAACATGAAAACATTCATGCCGGACCTGTGGTGAATCGTCCCGTTCGGTCCCGGTCGGTCGGTCTTCGAGCGGGGCCGGGACGTAGTCCCGCAGGAAGAACCGGGGCTCAGTCCCGCAGGAAGAACTGGTGCTGCTCGGCGACCTGTTCGTACTCCTCCAGGCGGGCCTGGGTGCGCTCGGGGTCGGCGTCGGTCATGGCCTGCAGCAGCGCCGCGGACAGCATGCCGGGTGCGGCGTAGGAGTCGAAGACCAGCCGGGAACCGGTGCCGGTGGCGAAGGTGACGTCCGCCTCGTCGGCCAGCGGCCCGAGCCCCAGATCGGTCACCAGGGCGACCCGCAGTCCGGCGCCGCGCGCGACCCGGATCGCGGTGAGCGTCTCCTGCGCGTGCCGCGGCATGCCGAACGCGAGGATCCAGGTGCCGCCCGCCTCACGTGACTGGAGCAGCGCGTCGTACGCCACGCTCCCGCCGCGGGTCACCAGCCGTACGTCGGGATGGATCCGGCGGGCGGCGTAGGCGAAGTACTCGGCCAGCGACACGGAGATGCGCAGCCCGAGGACGGTCAGCGGGGTCGACCGGGACAGTTCCCGGCCCACCCGGATCACCCGGTCCGGATCGGCGAAGTCCCGCCGCAGGTTCTCCAGGTTCGCGATCTCGGCGTCGACGGCAGCCTGCAGTTCGTTGCTGCGCATCTCCTCGGCCGCCCCCGGAGCACCGCCGGGAAGGGCCGCCAGCGCAATCGACTGGAGCCGCTCCCGCAACGCGGGGTAACCGCTGAAGCCGACGGCGGCGGCGAAGCGGGTCACCGAGGGCTGGCTGACGCCCACCCGCTCGGCGAGGTCGGTGATCGACACAAACGCGGCCTCGGTGATGTGCTCGATCAGGTACTGGGCGATCCGCCGCTGACCGGGGGACAGCACACGCCCGTCGAAAAGCTCTCTGAGCTGGGAGGTCGGAGCGGCTTCCGCCTCCGGCACCGTCTTGCCCGAGGTGATCGCGGACGCCTGCGCACGCGCCTGCTGCGGCGATGGCACCGGGGCCCCTCCTTTGTCTCCCACGAGGACTCAACATAGCTCACGGACCGTGGTGACCAGGGGTGGTGCTCAACGCCGGAAAATCATGATCGAATGACCGACCTCGTCGACGGGGCGGCTGCTGCCGATCAGTTCGGCCAGCCGTCCGCGCGCCTTGGCGACCGACGAGTCGGACACGACCAGCACGCCACGCACCTCGGACGGGGGGACCCGGCGTGGATCGTCCGCGTGGATGCCGTAGTACGCGGGCACCCCGCTGCCCTTGTAGACGAGCCAGATCCGCTCGCCCCGGTACCGCTCGGCGAGCCGGTCGGCCAGCCGGCCCAGGTCCTGCCCCCAGTCCACGTTGGAGTCGTGCAGCAGCAGCCGGGTCCGCTCGGGTCCGCCGAACGCCTCGTTGGAGTACGGCAGATAGGTGGGGTACGTGCCGAGCGAACTGGCGGCGACGAACAGCACCAGCGCCCCCGTCACCACCGGCTGCCACCGCCATCGCACCGCGAACACACAGGCCGCCGCGACCGCCAGGAACATCGGCACGAACACGGCGTAGCGGGTGCCGAAGTCCCGCGTCCCGGTCATCGCCGCGGCCAGCAGCACCGCGGGCGGCAGCAGCAGATACGGCGCCGCGTCCCGCGTCCCGCGCACCGCCACCACCGCGACGGATCCGGCCGCCCCCAGCGCGAGCAGCCCGAGGGGCGTCTTCACCAACAGGGCGGCCGGCAGGTAGTACCAGAGGGAGCCGGTGTACACGCGCCCGAACAGGAAGCCCTGCCACGGCTGGTCCTCCAGGCCGAACTGCATCCGCACGCCCACCCGGTACGCCTCCGGGAACGGCAGCAGCTCGACCAGGCGCCCGCGCAGCCCGTGCAGGGCGGGCACCGACTCCGTGGGAGCGAGGCGCAACCGCGGATCGACCGCCAGGTAGGCGGCCCACACCACGGCGACCGCGGTCACCGCCACGACCGCCGCCCCGGCCGCCCCCGCCGCCAGCGTTCCGCGTCGCCCGGTTCGCCCCGCGGCGTGCCGGGCGTGCCGCACCGACACCGCGGCCAGCGGCAGCAACACCACAACCGCGGGCAGCGCGCTCATCTTCGTCGCCAGCGCGGCGCCGAGCGCCGCCCCGGCGAGCGGCAGATACCGTCCGGGCCGCCGCCGGGCCCGCCACACCAGCCAGGCCGATGTCAGCACGAACCCCGCGGCCGGCACGTCGAGCGTGGCCAGCGAGCCATGGGCGATGACATCCGGGGAGAAGGCGTACAGGGCGAGCGCGACCAGGCCGCCCGCCGGCCCGCCGACCTCGCGCGCGAACGCGAGCACGACCAGTCCGAACAGCAGCGTCAGCGCGATCACCGGCAGGCGGGCCCACAGCATCAGCCGCCATGGATCGTTGCCGGACTCGTACAGCAGATGCCGCCCCACCTGTCCCTGCGTGCCGGGGTACGACGGGTCGTAGTGCGGATCGGCGACCGCCACCCCGGCCATCACGATCAGCTTGCCGAGCGGCGGATGTTCGGGGTTGAGCCGCAGCCGGTGCTCATGCAGGTAGTCGGTGGCCGCGGCCACGTACACCGGCTCGTCGATGGTCGGCGTCTGCTGCACGGCCGCGGTCACCATCGCCACGGCCGACTGCCCGAGCAGCAGCACCACAAGGAGCGGCACCGGCCAGCGCCGGGGCCGGCGCAGCGCCGCGAGCAGACGCGTCCACCACGCGGCCTTCGCGCGCCCAGGGCGCGGCGGGGCCGTGCCGCCGTCGGGGACCTCGGGAGCCATGGGGGCCTCGGGGGTCGCGGAGGGCTCGGCGGTCGCGGGGGCTTCGGAGGACTCGGGGGGCTCCGGGGCTGCCTCGGGTGCGACGACCGAGTGTGCTGCGCGCGCCATCTTCCGCCCCTTCACGAGCCGTACCGGCAGACCCTCTGCCGCACACACCGGTACGGCCCGCGACCGGCCGGAGTTCACCGCGGCACGGTCGGACCTGGGCGTCACCTCGCTGTCGGTGTCGGCCTGGCGGCGCGGCGGCGACCCGCGGCTGCCGCGGGCCGTGCGCCGCGGCCCTCGCCTTACCTCTGCGCGAGCAGGTGTCCACCGAGGACAACCCCGGTCACCCCCGATCTGACGGTCCGCGACTTCCGCCTGCCGCCTCGCCGCCTGCCGCCTCCGCCCGCCGCACGCGTGGTACGCCCTGCGGCCGGGCGCGCACCCCATCGGCGACCGGCCAGCACCGTGCGGGCACTGCCGAGGGCTTCACCGCGCTGATCGGGCCCGTCTCGGGCGGCGCCCGTGCCGGGCCCGTCGTGGGGAACAGTGCCGGGTATGACACAGCTTGGTCTGCCCGACGACATCCTCGCCTGCCTCTTCGACCTGGACGGCGTCGTCACCAGGACGGCCGTCGTGCACGCCGCCGCCTGGAAGGAGACGTTCGACGCCTTCCTGCGCGACCGGGACGGCGAGCACTTCCGCCCGTTCGACGCCGCCGCCGACTACGCCGAGTACGTCGACGGCCGCCCCCGGGCCGACGGTGTGCGCACCTTCCTCGCCGCCCGCGGCATCCACCTGCCCGAGGGGCATCCCGACGACCCGCCCGACGCCGCCACGGTGCGCGGCCTCGGCAACCGCAAGAACCGGCTGCTCCTGGCGAAAATCCGCACCGAGGGTGTCGAGCCGTACGAGGGCACCCTGCGCTACGTCGAGGCCGTCCGGGCACACGGGCTGCGCACCGCGATCGTCTCCGCCAGCGTCAACACCGTCGACGTGCTGCGTTCGATCGATGCCGAGCACCTCTTCGACGTGCGCGTCGACGGCGTGGTCGCCGCCGAGCGCGGGTTGCCGGGCAAGCCGCACTCCGACACCTTCCTCGCCGCCGCCCGCGATCTCGGCGTGCCACCGGCGCGGGCCGCCGTCTTCGAGGACGCCCTGCCCGGCATGGAGGCGGGCCGCAGCGGGCGCTTCGGGTACGTCGTCGGCGTCGACCGCGTGGGCCGGTCCGACGCCCTGTACGCGCACGGCGCCGACGTGGTCGTCGCGGACCTGGCGGAGCTGTTGGGCAAGGAGTGATCACCCACCGGTCGTACGCCGTCGAACCCTGGACGGCGAGTCGTTCGACGGTGATCCGAGGGCCGCGACGCCGCTCCGGTCGCCGCTGGAGCCGACGGCGCACTTCGCCTCCGGCCACCGGCTGTGGCTGCTGTACCGGCCGGCGATCTCGTGGGCGGGTGATCAGAAGAGCACGCTCGTCAGCAGCGCCAGTAGATCGTCGGTGGCGTCGGCGGCGCTCAGGGCCGACAGGGCGCCCAGGGCGAGGACCGCGAGCGCGACGGGCCACAGGCGCGGGGGCGGGGCCGTCTGCAGGGCCGCGATCCGGCGTGTGACGGCGCGGTCCGCGAAACCGAGGGCGCACGCCGGCCGGGTGCGGCACGCGGTGAGCGCGGCCCTGGCCAGGGCGCGGGCGGTGGCCCCACGGTCCCCGACCGCTCGCGCGGCCTGCTCGTCGGCCCAACGCTCCACCAGGAAGGTCACCGCCCGACGGGTCGGGGCGAGCAGCGGATCGGCCGCGGCGGCCAGTGCGAGCGCCGTCACCAACGCCCCGTGGCGGTGGGCGAGATGGGCCCGCTCATGGGCGAGCAGCACCCGCCGTTCGGCCGGTTCCAGCGCGCCCAGCATGGCGGAGGTGACCAGGATCCGGCCGGGACGGCCCGGAATGGCGAACGCCTGCGGCACGGGGGAGGCGGCGACGATCAGCTCGGTGTCCGTGGGATGCCCCTGGGACAGGCGCCGCAGGGCCCGCCGGGTGGCGCGTTCGGCCCGCACGGTGCGGTGCACCCGCCAGGCGACGACCGCCAGCGCCGCGCACGCCGCGATGCCGATTGCCTCGGGCACGGGTTCGGCCAGCCGATGTCCGTCCTCCCGGGCCTCGGCGGCCACCGAGGGCGCGCTGCCGACCAGCGTGGTGGCGAGCAGCACCAGGGACCAGGTGGTGGCCGCCGCGGTCAGCACGGCCGCGGCGGTGAGCACCCGGGCGGCCAGCGCCGGGGCCACCCGCCGGCCGATCACCGGGCTGACGGCGGGCAGCAGCAGCGACAGCAGCAGCGGTGCGTAGACATCGACTCTCATGCGACGCTCCCGCCCAGCAGGTCGCGCAGCGCCCGTTCCTCCTCGGCGCTCAGCCCGGTCACGAACTGCTGGAGAGCGGCGATCGGGTCCGGACCGCGGTCCAGGGCCTCGTGCATCGCCTCGGCGGTCAGCTCCGCGGCGTTCTTCGCCGGCCGGTACGCGCCGCGCCGCCCGTCGGCGTCCCGCAGCACAAGTCCCTTGTCGTACAGCCGTTTGAGGATGGTGTGCACCGTGTTGTAGGCGAGTGCGCCGTCGATGTCCGCCTGGATCTCGGCGGGGGTCAGCGGCCGTTCGGTGGCCCAGAGCGCGGCCAGCACCTCGCTCTCCAACTCCCCGGCGCTGCGCCGTTCCGCCCTGCCGTGGGAATCCGTGCCAGCCATGCCCCCAACCTTACAGCGCGTAGGGCCGTCATTCGGCTGGCCGTACCCGCGCCGCACGGCCACTCGATGCGGGTTATTTTGCTCGTGTTTGTCTTCGGCTTTGTCTTCTGCTTTGTCTTCGGCTCCCACCCTCAGTGCTACCGCCTGTAGGGTGTCGGTGCCAGAAACCCTACACACTGTAGGGCGGGAGGGGTGGATGATGGCCGGCAACGCGAACGTCACACTCACCGGGACACGTCGCGACGGACGGCGCCCCGGATCCGACGCCGCCCGCACATTCCGCGCGGACCGCCCCCTGGCCGCCGTGGCGGCCGCCTTCACCCTCGCCCAACTCGTCCTCGTACGGCCCGGAATGGGCCTCGGCTGGGACGAGACCGTGTACGTCAGCCAGGTCAGTGGGCATGCCCCCGCGGCCTTCTTCAGCGCGCCCCGCGCCCGCGGCATCTCCCTGCTCGTCGCGCCGGTGACCGCATGGTCCTCGTCCACGCCGCTGCTGCGGAGCTACCTCGCCGTGCTCTCCGGGCTCGCCCTGTTCCTGGCGCTGCGCGCCTGGCGGGGACTGTTCCCGGTGCGCGTCCTGGCCCTGGCGGGCGCCCTGTTCGCCGCCCTGTGGGTGACGCTCTTCTACGGCCCGCAGGCCATGCCCAACTACTGGGTCGCCGTCGGCGCGCTCGCCGCCGTCGCCTGCTTCCTGCGCGCCCGCGCCGACCGGACCGACCGGGCCGCGGTCTGGGGCTTGGCCGCGAGCGCGGCGCTGATGGCGTGGATGCGGCCCACCGACGCGGCCTGGACGGCCCTGCCGCTGCTCGCCCTCGCCCTGTACCGCCGCCACTGGCGCCCGCTCGCCGCCCTCCTGGCCGGGCTCGCGGCCGGCGCCGCCGAGTGGGTCGTCGAGGCGTATGTGAGTTACGGCGGCCTCGCCCGGCGGCTGTCCGACGGTTCGGACATCCAGGGCGGCCTCGGCTGGCACCTCGCCGTCACCGACCAACTGCGCAGCCTCGGCGGCCGTGCCCTGTGCCGGCCCTGCACCGGAGCGATGCCGCACCCACTGGTCACCGTGTGGTGGTTCGTGCTGCCCGTGCTCGCCCTGTACGGCCTGGCCGTCGCCGTCCGGGCCCGGCGCACCACCGCCACCCTGCTGCCGTCGGCCTGCGCGGCCACCGCCGCCTTCCCCTACCTGTTCCTGATCGGATACGCGGCACCCCGCTTCCTGCTGCCCGCCTACGCCCTGCTCGCCCTGCCGGTGGCGGGCGCGCTCGTCCACCTCGTGACCGCGGCCGGACCGGCCCGGCGGCCGCTCGCCATCGGCCTGGTCGCGGCCGGGCTCGTCGCGCACCTCGCGGTGCAGGTGGCCGTCCTGGAGCACACCGTCGCGCGCACCACGGCCGCCCACCGCGACTGGGCGCGCACCGCCGCCGAACTGCACCGCCTGGGCGTCCGCCCGCCCTGCCTGCTCACCGGGCAGGACGCCATCCCGGTCGCCTTCTACGCCGGCTGCTCCTCCGCCGCCACCTCCGGCCACAACGCCAACACGACCCGGGCCGGCATCGAACGGACCGCGCACCGCACCCCCGTGGCCACGCTCGTGACGGCGGGCGGTCGGCCACCCGCGTACGCCCGCTCCTGGCCGTCCACGTCCTTCGGCGGACTGCGCCTCTACTACGTCACCCCGGCGGCCGGCTCATGACGTCCCCCGCGGACCTCGCCACCACCCCCGGCCGACGGCGCGCCTACTGGCACACCGCCTGCTGTCTCGCCGTCCTGCTCGTCGCCGCCTATCTGGCCCGGCGGCACTGGCCCACCATCGAGTCGGGCGCCGTGCGACTGGCCGTCGCCGACCAGGGCTGGCTGCTGGTGGGCGCCACGGCGGCGGTCGCCACCTGGGCGTCCTCGGCGCTCGCCCAGCAGGGCGCGGTGCGGTGCCGGCTGCCCGGCGGTCGGCTGATGGCCACGCAGTTCGCCGCTTCCGCCGCCAACCACGTGCTGCCCGCCGGACTCGGCGCGGGCGCCGTCAACCTCCGCTTCCTGATGCGCTGCGGGCTCCCGGCCGGGCGCGCGGCGAGCGCCCTCGCGGTCAAGGCCACCGCGGGCGCCGTGGCCCGCGGCGCGCTCATCGCCGCGCTCGCCACGGCCTGCCCGGGCCTGCTGCACCTGCCGCGCGTCCCCGCGGTCGCGTTCGCCGCCGCGCTCGCCGCGGTCTCCCTCCTGGCCGTCCTGCCGCGCACCCCGCTGTGGCCCCGCTGTCGGCGGGCCCTGCACGCGGTGCTCGCCGACATCCGCGCCGTGCACGCGAACCCGCCCCGCGCCGCCGCCCTGTGGGGCGGCTCGCTGGTCTTCGCCGCGCTGCACTCCCTGGTGCTGATCGCCGTCTCCCAGGCCGTCGAACTGCCGCTGTCCCCCCTCCGGGTGGCGCTGCTGTACCTCGCCGCCAGCAGCGCCGCCGCCCTGCTGCCCACCCCGGGCGGCATCGGCTCCCTGGACGCCGCGCTCGTTTTCGCGCTCACCGTCAACGGGGCCCCGGGCGCGGCGGCGGCCTCCGCCGTGCTCGGCTACCGCCTGCTGACCGTGTGGCTGCCGCTGGTCCCGGGCCTGCTGGTGCTCGGCGTGCTGATGCGCCGCAACGCGCTGTGAGCCGCGCGGCGTTTCCCGCGGGCCCGCATCAGGTAGGAGTCGAATGTCGGCGACGACCGAACCACAAGAAGACGGATCGAACCACAGGACGACGACCGAAGCCACAAGAGGTCGACCGAGGGGGAGTGCCATGGCAGGAGACAACACCGGCGGACGGCTCGGGGAGGAGTTCTGCACGCCCGGCACCGCGTCCTTCACCGAGTTCCTCGCCGCGCACCGGCCCGAACTGCTGCCGACGCGCCGCCCCTTCCCGGACGGGGTGCGGGCCGCGGCCGACCGGTTCCCGCACGGCACCACGGTCCTCGCCCTCACCTACCGCGACGGTGTGCTGATCGCCGGCGACCGCCGGGCCACCATGGGCAACCTGATCGCCCAGCGCGACCTGGAGAAGGTGCACCCCGCGGACGACCTCTCGGCGGTCGCCTTCGCCGGCACGGTCGGGCTGGCACTGGACCTGGTGAGGCTCTATCAGGTCGAGCTGGCGCACTTCGAGAAGATCGAGGGCACCCCCATGACCCTCAACGCCAAGGCGACCCGGCTGGCCGGCCTGATCCGGCAGAACCTCGGCCAGGCCATGCAGGGCCTCGCGGTCGTCCCCCTGTTCGCCGGCTACGACCCGTCGGCGCCCGAGGGCCGACGAGGCCGCATCTTCAGCTTCGACGTCGCCGGCGGCCGCTACGAGAAGTACGACTTCCACGCGGAGGGCTCCGGCTCCCCGTACGCCCGCGGCGCGCTGAAGAAGCTGTTCCGGCCCGGCATGCCCCGCCGCGACGCCGCGCTGGCGGCCCTCCAGGCGCTGTACGACGCGGCGGACGACGATTCGGCCACCGGCGGCCCCGACCTCAACCGGCGGATCTTCCCCCGGGTCTCGGTCATCACCGAGGACGGCTTCGAGCGACTGTCCGAGGCCGAGACGGAGGGGCTCAGCCACGAGATGGTGGAACAGCGCCGGGGCCGCCCGGACGGCCCCGGCGCGGCGCTCTGACTCTCCGGGTGTGCCGGTGGGCTGCGTCGGGTTTGTGTGGGCTACGTCGGGTCGGTTTCGAGTCGGTAGGCGTGTCCGCGCAGGGTGGAGATCCGCGGCAGCCGGACGGCGCGCGGCGCGGACTCGGCCGCGTCGGTCAGGCGGCGGCGCAGGCTCGCCACGGTGGCATCGAGTGCCTCTGTCGAGCCCGGCCGGTCCTCGTCCCGCACCCGGGCCCTCAGCGGCTCCGGGGACACGGCCGTGTCCGCGTACCGGGCGAGCACGACGAGCACGGCGAACTCCTCGGGCCGCAACGGGACTTCCAGGTCGTCCAGGGTGCAGCGCCGGGCCGCCAGGTCGAGGACGAGGTCGCCGAGCCGGACCGGATCGCGCAGCGGGGCGGCCGAGTACCGGGGGCGCAAATGCGCGCGCAGCCGGGACAGGAGCACGTCGAGGCCGAACGGCTTGACCAGATGGTCGTCGGCGCCCGCCGCCATCCCGGCGACCACGTCGGCGCCGTCCTCGCGGGACGTGAGGACGACGATCCGCATGTGGGGGAAGCGGTCCCGCGCCCTCCGGGCGACATCGAGGCCGTCCATGTCCGGCAGCCCGAGGTCCAGCAACAGCGCGTCGTACGGCGCCCGTTCGGCCTCGGCCAGCGCGCCCGACCCGGTGCGGATCCAGGTCGGCGCGTAGCCGTTGTCACGCAGACCGCTCTCCACCCGGCGGCCGGTCGTGTCGTCGCCCTCGACGAGGAGGACACGGAAGGGACGGGGGTCCGGTGACGCCGCGGGTGTACGCATACCGGCCAGCGTAGGGGCGATCCATGCACGCACAGTCCGCGGAGTTCCCCGACGGCGGACCGGCCCGCCTGCCGCCATGGCGGTTCGCCCGCGCCGGGCGCCGGCCGCAGTGCGCCCCACGGGGCCCTCCGCAGGACACACAGGTGCCCGGCGCACCGGTCGCCGAGATCCTCGGGGTGCTGCTGGACAACGCCCGGGTCCACGGCCGCGGCACGGTACGGCGCACCGTGCGCGACCTCGGCGACGCGCTCGCCTTCGACGTCGCGGACCAGGGGCCGGTCACGGGCGACGGGGCGCGACTGTTCTATCGCGGACACAGCGGTGCCGACGGGTCCGGCATCGGCCTCGCGCTCGCCCGTGACCTGGTGGTCTCGCTCGGCGGCAGGCTCTCCCTGGCACGGGCGGCGCCCACCACCTGCACCCTGCTGGTGCCCCTCGGACCCGAGGGCTGACCGGCGGCGGGCGGTCAGGATGCGTTCAGGTTTCCGGTGGCACCGTCGGGCCTCATGACATCAGAGACCTCCCGGACCCCTGTGGTCGACTCCGTGACGGCGGCGCCCGGCCGTCGATCGCGCCGGAACAAGGTGCCCGAAGTCACCGTCTACTTCTGGGTGATCAAGGTGCTGTGCACCACCGTCGGCGAGACCGCGGCCGACCTGCTCAACGAGAAGGCGGGCCTCGGCCTGACCGGTGTGTCGGTGCTGATGAGCGCACTGCTCGCGGCCGTCCTCGTCGTGCAGTTCCGCACGCGGGCCTACCGCGCCGCCGTGTACTGGACGGCCGTCGCCCTGATCAGCGTCGTCGGCACCCTCATCAGCGACAACCTCACCGACAACATGGGCGTGCCGCTGCAGACGAGCACCACGGTGTTCGCGCTGCTCCTCGCCGTCGTCTTCGGCATCTGGTACCGCCGCGAGCGAACCCTGTCGATCCACAGCATCGACACCGGCGCCCGCGAGACCTTCTACTGGCTCGCCGTGCTCTTCACCTTCGCCCTCGGCACGTCGGCCGGCGACCTGGTCGCGGAACGCATGGACCTCGGCTACTGGCTGTCCGCCGTGCTGTTCGCCCTCGCCATCGCGGCGGTCGGCGTCGCCCACTTCGCGCTCGGCCTCGACACCGTGCTGAGCTTCTGGATCGCCTACGTCCTCACCCGCCCGCTCGGCGCCTCGGTCGGCGACTATCTCTCGCAGCCGACCGGTGACGGTGGCCTGGGGCTGGGCACCGTGGTGACCAGCGTGCTGTTCCTCGCGGTCATCCTCGGCCTGGTCATTCATCTCACCGTGACCCGCAAGGACGTCACCGAGGAGCGGGCCGCCCCCGCGTCGGGGTGAGGGGCGCCCGCCCGGCGTACGGCGCCACCGCGGGCCGCCCCTACCCGGCGGGCAGCGTCACCACGAAGCACGCTCCCGGAACCCTCCCGGGCTCGAAGGTCACGTCACCGCCGGCGGAGCGGGCCAGGCGTCGCGCGAGCGGCAGCCCGAGGCCCGCTCCGCCGTGCCCGTCACCGGGATCGGCCCGCCGGCCCGGCTGGAAGAGCCGGTCCGTGAACCATCCTGGTACGCCCGGCCCGTCGTCCGTGACGTCGACGCGCACGCCGCCCGCCGCCGGGCGGGCGACGATCGTGACATCCGCGCGGGCGTAGCGCAGCGCGTTCGCGACCAGCGGGCCGACGATCCGCTCCAGGAGCGCCGACCGCACCGCGGCGCGCAGCGGCAGCTCCGGGCCGGTGACCGTGATCCGCACCGCACGGGGCGTCTCCAGCGCGGAGACCAGACGACGCAGCGCGGGCAGTACGTCGGTCGTGCCGGGGGCCGCCCCGAGGCCGTCGCGGGCCTCGTTCAGCAGGGTGTCGCAGATGGTGCCCATCGACCGGGCCGCCTCGGCGATCACGTCCTGGGTGGCCCGGGTCTCGGCCCGCGACCGCGGGCGGGCGCGCCACCAGTCCAGCTCGGCGACGATCCGGCTGAGCGGCGTGCGCAGTTCGTGCGACAGTTCCGCGGTGAGCTGCCGTTCGTGCCGCAGCACCGCTCGTATGCGGTCGAGCAGGGCGTCCAACGAGGCGCCGAGCCCGGCGAGTTCGGCCGGCCGCTCGACCCCGCCGAACCGCTCGTCGGAGGCCGTGGCGCTCCATTGGGTGGCCTGGTCCGTCATCGTGCGCACGGGCCGCAGCGCACGGCCGACCGCCAGCCGGGTCAGCCCGTAGGTACAGGCGAGCATCACGACGTCGAGCGCGATCGAGCCCAGCAGCAGCGTCTCGGCCAAGCCGTGGTACGGCGACAGGTCCAGGGCCGTGACGACGGTGGCGGCGTTCGCACCGCCGCCGGGCACCGGCTCGGCACACAGCCGGACCGGATCGTGCCCGTCGACGGTGGCGCAGCCCCGGCCCGCGCGGGCCAGTGCGCCGGCCGCCCCGGTGAGGGCGCCGACACGAGCCGTGGACGGCGGGCGTTCGAGCAGTCGCGGGCCCGCGTAGATCCATGTGTTCGTGTCCAGGAGCGTGTCGTTGGCGGGCTCCAGGACCCGTATCGATCCGCCGAGGGTGTCGACGGCGGTGGCGACGGCCGCCGCCCGGGTGCGCAGTTCGTCGTCCGCCTCACGCTGGAGGCGCTGCCGGGCGACGGTGTCGAAGACCACGGTGAGGATCACCATGAGCAGCGCGGCCAGCGTCAGCGCGATCAGTGACAGCCGCCCGCGCAGGGTCCGCGGCGCCCACCGCAAGGGGATCCTCATATCAGCCGGTGGCCTATGCCGCGCGCGGTGCCGACCGTCAGCCCGCTGCCCGCGGCGCGCAGCTTGCGCCGCAGCCGGGTCAGATACTGGTCCAGGGTGTTGTCACTGACCTGCGCGCCCTCCGGCCAGCCGGCCCGGACCAGCTCGCGACGGCGCACGAGGTCCCCGCCTGCCGCGGTGAGCGCGGCGAGCAGCCGGAACTCCGTCGGGGTGAGGGCGATCCGGCCGCCCGCCACGGTGGCGCTGTACCGGACCGGGTCCAGGACCAGGCCGCCTGCTGTGGCGACCGGCGGGGCCGCGGTCGGCGGTGCGGCGCGCTTGACCGCGGCTCGCAGCCGGGCGGCGAGTTCGGTCAGGTGGAAGGGCTTGGGGAGATAGTCGTCGCCGCCGGCGGAGAACCCCGACAGCCGGTCCGCAAGACCGTGCCGTGCCGTCAGGAAGATGACGGGGGCCCAGAATCCGGCCGCGCGCATTGCCTGGCACACGTCCCGGCCGTCGGCGTCGGGCAGCCCGACGTCCAGCACCGCGGCGGCCACGTCGGGCGTCGCCAGCCGTAGGGCCGTGGCGCCGTCCGGGGCGGGCACCGTGTCGAAGTCCTCGTCGTGCAGGCCGCGGCGCAGGACGTCACGCAGGGCGTGATCGTCCTCGATGATCAGGATCTTGGGACGCACGGTGTCCTCCCTGGATGCTCCCGTCGGGCTCGGGCTCGGGCCCGACGAGTCCGAATCTGACTCTGGCTCTGGGTCCGAGTTCGAGTTCGAGTCCGAATCTGAGTTTGTCGAGTCCGTCGGGGTCGTCGAGTCCGTCGGACCGGCTGAATGCGTCGTGTCAGCCGTGTTCGTTGCGTTCGTGGTGCGCGTCGCGTTCGTCGTGCGCGCTGTGCCGGGTGACGAGCCGTGCGGGTAGCCACCAGGCCGCCGCGCACAGGCAGACGCCGAGCCAGCCGACGGCGAACAGCCAGCCGCCGAGCACGTCGGTGAACCAGTGCACGCCGAGATGGACCCGGGTGAGCCCGACCAGCACGCCCCAGCAGCCGACGGCCAGGCATAGCGGCGTCCTGCCGCGCGGGGCGCGCACACAGACCGCGAGGATCACCAGGGCGGCGGTGAGGGCCGCCGTGGTGCTGTGGCCCGAGGGGTAGGCCCAGCCCGAGGCGTGCGTCTGCCAGTCGGGCCGTGGCGGGCGGGCCCGCGCCACCAGCTCCATGACGCCGTACCGTGCGGCCTGTCCCGCGCCGAGGCAGACCACACCCAGCAGTACGGCGGCCAGCCGCTGCCGCGCGGTGCGCCCCGCGACCAGCGCCGCCAGTACCACCAGGGCGTACGGCAGCACGCCCGTGCCCGTGGCGGTCAGTCCGCGGGCCACGGCCACCGCCTCGGCCGGTCGGTGGCCGAGGGACCAGTGCAGCAGGGCGTTGTCCAGAAACAGCGGGGCGCCGTGGGCGCCGACCACGACCATGGTCAGCACCCCGAAGGCGGTCCAGGCGCCGAGGCCGGTGCCGCCCGCGAGTTCGGTGATGTGCTTGCGGTTCATGACACCAGAAGCGGGCGCAGCCGGGTCGCCGACAGCCGCAGGGCGAGTCCTCCCGGCCACCGCCGCAGCACCGTCATCGACACGAACGCGACGAGTCCCCCGAGCATGGCCCCCACGAGGACGTCGTGCGGATAGTGGACGCCGATCCACACCCGGGAGACCGTCATGGCGCCCGCGGCCAGGGCCGCGACGGCGCCCAGTCGGCGGGAGACGAAACAGAGGGCCACCGCCGCGGCGACCGCGATCGCCGCGTGATTGCTCGGGAACGACCAGTCGCCCGGCGCCGGACACGCCTCCAGTGTGCTGACCCGCAGGCTCTGGCACGGCCGGTTCTCCCGTACCAGCGCCTTGAGTCCGGCGTCCACGCCGAACGCCGCCACCACGACCACCGGAACGGCCAGGGCCGTCAGGGCGGCCCGCGCCCCCGCCCGGCGCGAGCGCCACCAGCCGACGGTCATCAGCACCGCGAAGAGGGCGAGGCCGTAGGCCGACCACACCGTCACCGCGTCGTTGAGCCAGCCGGGTGAGCGGTGCGCCAGCGCCACCACGTCCGTATAGGACTCGCCGTCGACCGCCGAACCCGAGAGCGCGAGGATCATCGGGCCTCCTTGGCCGCCCTGCGGGAGCGCAGCACCTCGGCGACGAGTGGGATCAGGGACACCAGCACGATCACCGCGATCACCGGCAGCAGGTACTTGTCGACGTTCGGGACGGTGGAGCCCAGTGCATATCCGGCGAGGGTCAGCCCGACGCTCCACACCAGGCCGCCGATCACCTGCCACACCGTGAACGTCCGGGCGGGCACACCGAGTGCCCCGGCCATCGGATTGAGCACCGTGCGCACCACGGGCACGAACCGGGCGAGGACGATCGCCTTCGCGTGGCCGTAGCGGTCGAGCAGTTCCTCGGCGCGCCGCGCACCCTCGTGCAGCCGCGTCGAGCGGCTGCGCTCCAGCAGCGTGCGGCCCGCCTTGCGGCCCAGCAGATACCCGCACTGCGAGCCGGCCAGCGCCCCCACCGCGGCGGCGACCAGCAGCGGCGCCAGGGACAACCGCAACCCCTGGCCGGCGGTGCCGGTGCACAGCAGACCCGCCGTGAACAGCAGCGAGTCGCCGGGCAGGAAGAAACCGATCAGCAGCCCCGTCTCGGCGAAGAGCACCACACCGACGCCCAGCACGCCGAAGGCGGCCAGCAGCGAGTGGGCATCCAGCACGTTGACAGCGAGCTGCGACGACAGGTGTGCGGCAGCGGTCATCGTCGCGCGCCCCTTTCATACGACTACATAGGTTCATGCGACTACATAGGTTTCGACTACATAGATCTCGACCACATGGGTTTCGACTACATAGATGTAGACGGTCTACCGAACTGTAGACGATCGGCAGGCGCTCCGGGTTCCGGGCTTTTGCCGCTCCATTGCCGGTTCGTGACCTGATGACTACACGGGTGTAGTCATTATGGTCCGCGAAGGTAAGGCATGCCTTCGCTAACCAGGGAGGGTCGCGGGCCATGTGGGACGACGCGTTTCCGAGTTTCCTGATCGGACTGAGGGAGGGACTCGAAGGCGGGCTCATCGTCTCCATCCTGGTGGCCACCCTGGTGCGGGCGGATGCCAGATCGCGGCTGCCCCAGGTGTGGACGGGCGTCCTCGCGGCCGTCGCGCTGTCGATGAGCTTCGGCGCCGTCCTCACATTCACCGCCGCGTCCCTCTCCGCCGGCGCGCAGGAGGCGTTCGGCGGCACCCTCAGCGTGATCGCCGTCGCGTTCGTCACCGCGATGGTCTTCTGGATGCGCCGCTCGGCCCGCGGCCTGTCGGGCGAGATCAGGGAGAAGGTCACCGGCGCGCTCGCCATGGGCGCGGGCATGCTGATCGTCACCTCCTTCCTCGCCGTGGGCCGCGAGGGCCTGGAGACAGCCCTGTTCCTGTGGACCACGGCACGGGCGGCCGGCGAGTCCACGGGCCCGCTGAGCGGCGCGGGCATCGGTCTGGTCCTCGCGGTGGGCCTGTGCTGGGGTCTGTACCGGCGGGTCCTGAAGATCAACCTGACGCGGTTCTTCACCGCCACCGGCGTCGTCCTCGTCGTGATCGCGGCCGGCGTCCTCGGTTACGGTCTGCGCGACCTCCAGGAGGGCGGAGTTCTGCCCGGGCGGAGCGCGTACGCCGTCGACCTCGGCGGCAGCGTCGACGCCGGCGCCTGGTACAGCACCCTGGTGCAGGGCGTGTTCAACCTGACGCCGACGATGACCTGGCTCCAGGCGACGGCCTACGTCGCCTACCTCGCCGTGGTGATGACGCTGTTCGTACGCGGGGTGCGCCCCTCCGCGTCCCGGCCGTCGGCCACCGAGCCGCCGGCGCCCCAGCCGTCGGCGCACGGGACGTCTGTGCCTGGGTCGGCCGACCGCGAACCGTCTGCCGCCGAAGCGTCGGCGACGCCGTCGCGGGGCGCCGTCGTCCGGCGCCGGCCGGCCTGGGTGGTCCCTGTCGCGGTCGTCGCCGTCCCCGCGGTTCTCGCGGCTCTCGTCGTCGCCCTCGCCCGCCCCGAACCGGCGGACGCCCAGACGGTCGCCGTCTCGGAGACCGACTGCGGCCAGGGCTTCGCCGCGCCGAAACCCGGACGGCGGACCTTCCGCATGCACAACACCGGCGGCCGGACCTCCGAGGTGTACCTCATCGACCCGGCCACCGACGCCGTCTACGGCGAGATCGAGGGGCTCGCCCCCGGTACCACCCGGGAACTGGTCGCCACGGTCGCGGGCGGCACCTACGCCTGGCGCTGTGTGCCCACCGGCGGCAGGGCCGTCACCTCCAGGTCCGTCACCGTCAGCGGTGGCGGCGCGGCCAGGACGGTCGTACCCGTCTCGGAACGCGACCTCGCCGCCCCCCTGAAGGCGTACCGGGCCTACGTCGACCGGGGCCTGGCCGCGCTCGTCACACAGACCCGCACGCTCGGCGACGACATCGCGGGCGGCCGGCTCGACCAGGCCCGCACCGACTGGCTGACCGCGCACCGCACCTACTCCTCCCTCGGCGCCGCGTACGGCACCTTCGCGGACTTCGCCCAGCGGATCGACGGCCGGGCCGACGGCCTGCCGGACGGTGTGCGGGACAAGGACTTCACCGGCTTCCACCGGGTCGAGTACGGACTGTGGCACGGGCAGTCCGCGAACCGGCTGACGGCGCCCGCCCGGCAACTCGCCGACGCGGTCGCGGCCCTTCGCACGGCGTTCCCCACCCAGGACTTCGACCCGGGTGACCTGCCGTTGCGCGCCCACGAGATCCTGGAGAACACCCTCCAGTTCGAACTCACCGGCGACACCGACGAGGGCAGCGGCACCAACCTCGCCACCGCCGACGCCGATCTCCGGGGCACCGGTGAACTGCTCACCGTACTGCGGCCGTTGCTGACCAGCCGGTCACCGCAGCTGCTCCCCACGGTCGACGCGGATATAGCCCGCCTCCAGAAGCTCCTCGACGCGGCGCACCACGGCGCGCGGTGGACACCGGTCGACCGGCTCGACGCGACGGCCCGGGCCCGTCTCGACGGCGCCACCGGCCAACTCCTGGAGGATCTCGCGCCGATCCCGGACCTGTTGGAGATCCGGAGGTCCGCCTGATGACCGCCGGGTGCTCGGCGGTCATCACGCGCGGGCGCCCGCACGGCCCGCGGGCCCGGCGGCACGCCCACCCGGACCCCGACCGCTCGGACCCGCCCCGTTCGGACCCGCCCCGATCCGCCCTGCCCCGTACCGCAACGCCCCGCACCACCCTGCTCGTAGCGAAGGGAACACCCCCATGCCGTCCGCCGAAACGCCCGCCCCGCACGGCGCCCGCCCCGCCGGCCAGGCTCGCCGCACCTTCGTACGGAGCGCCCTGGGCGCCGGGGCCGCCGGTGCGGCCCTGGCCGGGGGCGGCTTCGCGCTGAGCCAGAGCGGGACGGGACAGGCGCAGGCCGCGGACGGCTCCTCCGAGGCCGCCAAGGTGTCCTTCCACGGCGCCCACCAGGCGGGCATCGTCACCCCCGCGCCCGCCGCCGCGGCCTTTGTCTCCTTCGACGTGATCGCGGACGACCGCAAGGGTCTGACCGATCTGCTGCGCACCCTCACCGAACGGGCCCGTTTCCTCACCGCCGGGGGCACCCCCGCCGACCTGGGCGTCGGGGCACCGCCCTCGGACAGCGGCATCCTGGGCCCCGAGGTTCCCGCCGACGCGCTCACGGTCACCGTGGGCGTCGGCGCCTCCCTCTTCGACGACCGCTACGGACTGGCGAAGGCCAGACCGAGCCGGCTCACGCCGATGAGGACGTTCCCGAACGACCGTCTGAACCCCGCCGAGTGCCACGGCGACCTGTCGCTGCAACTGTGCGCCGACCGCCGGGACACGGTGCTGCACGCGCTGCGCGACATCGCCCGGCACACCCGCGGGGCCATGCAGATCAAGTGGCGCGTCGACGGCTTCCAGAACACCCCGCGTCCCACCGGCGCCCCGCGCAACCTGCTCGGCTTCAAGGACGGCATAGCCAACCCAAACGTCACCTCGGCCCGGGAGACCGAGCGTCTCATCTGGGTCGGCGCCGGGCAGGGCGAGCCGGCGTGGGCGACCGGCGGCAGCTTCCAAGTGATCCGGATCATCCGGATGCTGGTGGAGTTCTGGGACCGGGTCTCGCTCAGCGAGCAGGAGAAGATGTTCGGCCGCCGCAAGGACACCGGCGCGCCGTTGGACGGCACCGAGGAGAGCGACATCCCGCAGTACGCGAAGGACCCGCACGGCACCGCGATCCCGCTGGACGCGCACATCCGGCTCGCCAACCCGCGCACCCCCGCCACCGACGACTCCCGCATCCTGCGCCGCGGTTACCACTACGACCGGGGCGTCGACAGCGTCGGCGACCTCGACATGGGGCTGGTCTTCTGCTGCTACCAGCAGGACGTCCGGCGGCAGTTCGAGGCCACCCAGACCCGGCTGATCGACGAACCCCTGGTCGACTACATCTCCCCGACGGGCGGCGGCTACTTCTTCGCGCTGCCCGGTGTCAAGGACGCCGACGATTGGCTGGGCCGGGGCCTGATGACGTAGACGCTCCGCTGGGTGGGCCGGGATACGGCGGTCTGTTTGGGTGCGGGTGTGTTGTGGCCGGTTGCGCAGTTCCCCGCGCCCCTTTCTTTGGGGGCTGGTCGTCTGTGTCGGGTGCGGGTGTGTTGTGGCTGGTTGCGCAGTTCCCCGCGCCGCCCCTTGGGGGGCTGGTTGCGTAGTTCCTCGTGTCCCTTGGGGGCTCGTCAGGGTTTTATGTTCAGGTCTTTGCGCCAGCGCTTGAGTTGTTTTTCTGGGTCGCCCGTGTATGACCACGGGGTGCGGGTGGCGCGGCGGCCCAGCATGCGCAGGGTGGCGGAGGCGATGTCCGTGGTGCCCGCGTGGCAGGCCGCATGGGCCAGATGGTTCAGGTCGCGCAGCTCGGCCGGGGCGACGGTGGCGTCGCCCCGGCCCGCGATCCACCGGTGCCAGGTGCGGCGCACATCGCTGACCGCGCCGTCGTGGTTCAAGTGCTGGCCCAGGCCGACCGTCCCGCGCTGCCCCTGCGCACGGTCCAGGGCGTAACGGAACTCCTCGACCCGCGCGTACTGCACCAGCACCGGCAGCGCGCAGCCGGGTGGGGCCACCCCGGCCGCGTCCCGGGCGAAGTCGTACATGAGGCCGTGGGAGCCGTGCCAGCGCGCCGAGTAGTAGTGCAGCACCTGAAGGTGGCCCTCCACACCGTAGGGGTCGCGCCGGTGCAACTCGTCCCACCAGCGCGCCAGTTCCGATCGCCGTACCCCCTTCGGATACAGCCGGGCCACTGAGATCAGCGAGACCCATGGCGTCGGGTCCTCGGGCCAGGACTCGATGGCCCGCAGACAGGCTCGCACGGCGGTGTCGATCCGCTCCCGGTCGATCGGCACCCCCCGGCCCGCCGCAATGGCCAGCGTGAAGGCCCGGACCGTCTCCGTCGCCGCGCGCAGCACCAGCGCGTCGGCGCTGTGCGGCTCGGCGGCCAGCCAGGACTCCACCGTCGTGCTGCCCGCGCACGCCTGCGCCAGCAGCCGCATCCGGTGGCCCCGCGAGAGCCAGTCGGCACCGGTGGCCCGCAGCAGGTCACGGAGCCCCTGCCAGCGGCCGATCACGATGTCGTGGCGGGCGGAGGTGAGCAGCGTGTCCCCGCAGTCGGGGTCGAAGTCGGGCGTGAATCTGTCTCGCGCCATCGGTCTCACCCCCCTCAGAAGTCGGTGGGGAGGCCCTCGTGGAGGTGGGACCGCGCCACCGCGCGGTCGTCGAGGACGTACTCGGTCTCGACGGTGCGCGTGGCGTCCAGCCTGGCCGGCCGGTAGTAGTCGCTGCCCTTGTGCCAGTACCAGAGCATCGGCACCAGGCCGACGGCCAGGCCGCCGAGGCCGATCGCCACGGCGGCGCCGTTCAGCTCGCCCAGTGACTTGACGAAGACCCAGAACATGAACAGGGAGCCGGACAACGGCCACAGCCCGCCGAGGACGAACCGGGACGGCGAGGTGAACAGCAGCTTGCGGTAGGCGACGACCGCCGCGAGCCCGGTGAGACCGTAGTACACGGCGATCTGCAGGCCGATCGCCGAGATCGCGTCGGAGAGGATGTCACCGACCGTACCCAGGGCGTTGGCGGCGATGAACATCACCAGCGCCACCACGCCGACCACGGTGATCGCCACCCAGGGCGTGTTCCAGGTGCGGTGCACCCGGCCCAGCACGGTCGGCATCGTCCGGTCGCGACCCATCGCGAACAGCGACCGCGTCACCTGGATGAGCGTCGTCTCCAGCGTGGCGATGGTGGACAGCATCACCGAGACGATCAGCAGCTTGCCGCCCCAGCCGGGCCAGATCTCCTCGCCGAGCACGGCCAGCACATTGGCCGCGTTCCCGGCGATCTGCTCCGAGGAGAGGATGACGTTCGCGGCGATGGTGAACACCTCGAACAGCAGAAACACGGTGCCCAGTCCGATCAGGCCCGCGAGTCCGGTCGTACGACGGCTGTTGCGGGTCTCCTCGCTCAGGTTGCTCGTGACGTCCCAGCCCCAGTAGTAGAAGGTGGCGATCAGCGCGCCCGAGGCGAATCCGGACGTCCCGTCGAACCGGCCGAAGCCCAGCCAGGACCAGTCGAACGGGCGGGCGTTGCCGGTGTGGAAGACGGCCAGCACCGCGAACAGCGCCAGCAGGGCCAGCTCCACGCCGGACATCAGCAGCTGCGCCCGTACGGTGATCCGGGCACCGCCCAGCACGACGCCGAGCATGAGCAGGAACCAGCCGGCGCCCACGACCGTGGCCAGGCCGGTGTCGTCGGCCAGCCGCTCGTCGAACAGCGCAAGCGTCATCGAACCGGCGGGCAGCGACCCGGCCACCATGAAGATGGTCGCCGCGACCACCAGCGCCCAACCGCTGACGAAGCCCAGTGACGGATGCAGGGTGCGCCCCACCCATGAGTAGCTCGCGCCCGCGTTCACATCGATCCGGCCTAGCTGCGCGAACGCCAGCGCGATGCCCAGCATCGGGATCGCGCAGTACAGCAGCGTCGCCGGGCTGGCCAGACCCACCGCGCCGACCAGGACGGCGGTGGTGGCGGCCAGCGAGTAGGCCGGAGCACTGCCCGCGACGGCCATGACGACGGTGTCGAACGTACCGAGGGCATTGGCCTGGAGCCCTCTGCCCCTGTTGTTGCTCATGGTTGTGCTGCTTTCCGGTTGTGCACGGCGCCCGGGCGGCCCGGCCCGACCGGCGTACGGAGTGGGGGGTGCGGACCCGCCTCGGCCCCGGAGAGGGGTGGCCTCGGGTCGGGGTCGGGCCAGAGCTGGGAAAGGGGGCGGCGGGCACCGTTCAGCCGTGCTTCGGCTTACGGTTACACCGAGTGTGGGTGTGATGATAGCGGTGCCCTTTACCCTTTCGGGACTGACCAGCGGATAATGTCACGGACCCCCGTTCGCCCCAACTTCCCCCTGAGCGCCCGGCCTTCGGCGCCCGGCCGGTCACCCGGCCGGTTGATTCTCCAGGACGGTCAGGGTGTTGCGGGGACGGCGTTCGACGGTGGCGACGGTCTCCCCGAACCGGAAGGCAACGGCGGCGCCTCCGGGCCGCTTTGCCGACCCGTACACCGTCGCGCTGCGCGAAGTCACCGGACAGGAACGGCTGTTGTGCGCCGAGCACCTCGTGATCGCCACCGGTACGCGCCCGGCCGGGGCGGACAGTGCCGAGTTGGACGGGCGCACGCACGATCGTGGACTCGGACAACGTACTGTCCCTGGCACGGGTGGCCCGTCCCGGCGAACAGGGACACCTGGTCGTGGGACAGTCCGGCACCTACCGGAGCCCGGCAGCCCGGGGGCCGGCTCAGGAACGGCACTCCCGGAAACGGTCACCGCCGTCCGTCCCGCTCCCTGGGGCATCGCAGCCTTCGGCGCCGTCACCGTGAGCGACGGACGGTCACCCTGCCCGCACGCCGGGCGGACAGCAGCCATGGCGAGCGGCAGCGGCGTCGGCGCCGACGCGGTGGTCCGCCGGGACCCGGAGCCGCTCCGGCCCCCGGCGCCCATTCTGTTCGGAGCTCTAGAGGCGGAACCGGCCGCCCGACGGCCGCGCCCGCTACGGCAGCAGCTTCTCGATGGCGGCCGGGCCCTCCGACTCCAGCTTCCGGCGAGCCCATTCGAGATTGGCCGGGGTGATGTCCCTGCCCGCGGCGAGGACCAGGTCCTCCGGGCCGATGCCGGCGCCGGGGGCGGAGTGGAGCAGGGCGTCCGGGGTGCAGCGGTCGTCGGACGGCCGGGACGCTTCTGATTCTGACGTCGACATGATGTCTCCTCCTCGGGTCCGTGTGGCCGCATCGGTACCCGTGCCGCGAGACCGGGGCCCACTCTCACGATTCACCGCCACGGCCCGCCCTGCATCCGGAAGGGGGGCCTCGCCCGGCGCCCGGCCCGCGGCCGTACCGTAGGAAAACCTTCGCTCCTAAGCTGGAAGCAGTCCGCACGCCGGCTGGAAGCAGCCCGCACACCCGTCCCCGGGAGGCCGCCGTGATGTCCGAGACGCCGTTCCGCCGGGACGAGCACGGCAACCCGCGCTATCTGCCGATCGCCGAGCACGGACTGATCGGCGACCTGCAGACCGTGGCCCTGGTGGGCAGCGACGGCACGATCGACTGGTACTGCTGCCCGTCCTTCGACGCCCCCAGCGTCTTCGCGGCGATCCTGGACGCCGAGCGCGGCGGAGCCTTCGAGCTGGCCGCCGCCGTACCGGCCCGGACCAAGCAGTTCTACTTCCCCGACACCAATGTGCTGATCACCCGCTTCTTCACCGAGGACGGCGTGGGCGAGGTCCAGGACTTCATGCCGGTGACCGGGGAGCCCGCCGGCTCCACCGAGGGCGACCGGCACCGCTTGATCCGGCGTGTCGTGTGCGTCCGCGGAGCCGTCCCCTTCCGCGCCCGGGTGGCCCCGCGGTTCAACTACGGCGCCGACCCGCACACCGTGGCCATGCGCGACGGCAGCACCCTGTTCGAGTCCTCGGAGCTGTCCCTGTGCCTCACCTCCACCGTGGCGCTGGAGAGCGACGGCGTGGACGTCCGTGCCGACTTCAAGCTCGCCGAGGGCGAGTCCGCGGTGTTCGCCCTCGACCGGGTCGGCGACGCCGTGGCACCCCGCGGCTGCGCCCACGTCGAGGCCGAGCACGAGTTCGCCGCCACGGTCGCCTACTGGCGCGGCTGGCTGCACCAGTCCCGATACCGCGGGCGCTGGCGCGAGATGGTGCACCGGTCGGCGCTCACCCTCAAACTGCTCACCTACGCGCCGACCGGCGCCATCGTCGCCGCCCCGACCACCAGCCTCCCCGAACAGATCGGCGGTGAACGCAACTGGGACTACCGCTACGTCTGGGTGCGCGACGCGGCCTTCTGCGTCTACGCGCTGCTGCGGCTGGGCTTCAGCAGCGAGGCCGCGGCGTTCATGCGGTTCCTGACCACTCACATCAGTGTCGGCGACGGCGGCGCCTCCGGGCCGCTGCAGATCATGTACGGCATCGACGGCCGCACCGACCTGCCCGAACGCGAACTGCCCCACCTGGAGGGCCACCAGGGCTCCGCCCCGGTCCGGGTCGGCAACGCCGCCGCCGACCAGCTCCAGCTCGACATCTACGGCGCCCTCATCGACTCGATCTACCTCTACGACAAGTGGGCCCAGCCCATCTCCAGCGACCAGTGGGACGATGTGTCCCATCTGGTGGACTGGGTCTGCGACAACTGGGATCAGCCGGACGAGGGGGTGTGGGAGACCCGGGGCGGCCGCAAGAGCTTCCTCTACTCGCGGCTGATGTGCTGGGTGGCCATCGAGCGTGCCATCCGGCTCGCCAACCGGCGCGGACTCCCCGCCGACCTGCCCCGCTGGCGGCAGAGCCGCGACACGATCTACCGGCGGATCATGGAACGCGGCTGGTCGCCGACGCGCCACGCCTTCGTCCAGTACGAGGACGGCGACGTGCTGGACGCCTCGCTGCTGATGATGCCGCTGGCCAAGTTCATCGCGCCCACCGACCCGAAGTGGCTGTCCACCCTGGACGCCCTGACCGAGGACCTGGTCTCCGACTCCCTCGTCTACCGCTACGACCCGCAGGCCAGCCCCGACGGACTGCGCGGCGACGAGGGCACGTTCTCGATCTGCTCGTTCTGGTACGTCGAGGCGATGGTGCGCGCCGGACGGCTGGAGGAGGCCCGGCTGGCGTTCGAGAAGATGCTCACATACGCCAACCACCTGGGGCTGTACGCGGAGGAGATCGGCCGCACCGGCGAGCAACAGGGCAACTTCCCGCAGGCGTTCACTCACTTCTCGCTGATCAGCGCCGCCTTCAACCTGGACCGCGCCCTCGGCTGACCGGCGCTCCCACAGCGCGGCCGACCATGCCTGTGCCGCCCGGATGACCTCCCCGGACGGCTCAGGACTTCGGGGTGTCCGTCGGCAGCGTCGACCCGCTGCGCAGACTGCGCAGCGCGAGCAGCAGCACGCCGATGTCGTCGAGGTACACGGGGTCGGGCAGCAGGTCGGCGGGCAGCACCAGATAGAGGACGGCGCCCCAGAAGATCCAGCGCGGTCCCGTGGGCAGCCCGGCCTGCCGCAGCGTCCGCCGGGCGCGGACCAGCCGGACCAGCAGGACGAGGGCCACGGCGAGGACGGCGGCCGCGAGCACGGCGGCGACCAGCAGCACGGTGGTGGTCGTGTCCATGGGGCTCCTGTTTCGGTATGCCGGTTTCGGTACGTCATCCGCGGTGCGTCGTCTTCGGGTACTTTTTCGTCTTCCCGGTCCGGGGCTGCCGTACCGCTTCTGCCACGGGTCAGGACGGGCCCTTCACCTCGTCGGCGTCGTCTCCCTCCCGGCCGGTGCCCGTACCGCCCGGGGCGCGCAGTCCCTTGGTGCCGCTCGTCAGCCGGGCGAACGTTCGTGTGAACTGCCGCAATGGGGACGCCACCGGCGGCGCGGACGGCGTCGGCCGCTCGGTCGGCGGGGCGGGCGCGTCCCGGTAGGCGGCCAGTGCCTCATGGGCCGCCTCCGCGGCCTCCCGGTACAGGTCGCGGGACCTGGTCATCGCCTCCAGCGCCTCGGCGTACCTCGCCACCAACTCGCGCTCGCGGGCCAGTTCCTCCTGAAGGGTCAGCAGCGTCCAGTTGTCGCGCAGGTCGGCCAGCGCCTGCGCGGCGCCCTCGGGTGACGGCTTCGGCAGTGCGGTGAAACGCCGCAGCGTATCGACGAGTTCGGCGGGTTGTGAGCCGTCGAGGAAGACGCTGCGCACGGCGTACTCCATGCCGTCGTAACCGTCCGGGGCCGGCCGCGGGGGCAGCAGGACGGCTCCGCCGCGCGGCACCTCCACGCCGAGGTCGCGCAGCGCCCAGTTGACGGCGCGCAGTTGATGCGGCGCGGCCCGGTGCTCCACGACACGCAGGCGCAGCCCCGGGGGCAGCAGCCGCGCCAGCGGCAGCCTGCCGCGCTCCTCCGGGGTCATGGCCTCGTGCACGACCACATGGACGGACCAGGACTCGCGCGCGGCGTTCCGGAAGACGCGTCGCATGGCCTTGTCGTCCGCCGGGACCGGGTTGGCGTCGCGCAGCCGCAACCCGGCCACGGCGTGGTGGTGGTCCCAGGCGACGTCGTCCGCGTCGGGCCAGAACATGGTCGCGGGGGACGGCCAGCTGTCCTCCCACGGCCGTTCCGCCTCCGCGACGAGCAGCCACTCCTGCCCGTCCACCCGGTCCTGCGGGAGTTCGAGGGTCAGTCGGGCCCGCACGGTCACCTCGCCGTCGACCCGCCAGCGTGCCTCGAAGACCCGCTCGGCGGCGTTCCCCGGCAGGGGCGGTTCGGCGAAGTCGTCGAGGATCTCGGCGTCCTTGTGCCGACGCAGGGTGCGGAGCAGGACGTCCTTCGAGGAGGGGCCGACGTGGCGGCCGCGGCCCAGCCACACCGTGCCGGGGATCGTGGAGCGGTCACTGGCGGAGTTCGACATGGGCCCATCTGCGGTGGAGGCGGCGTGCGACTTCCAGTATCACCGCTGCGGAGCGAGGCCCGGCGGCCGGGTCGGTACCGGCGGGCGCGGGTGTCGGCCTGTGCGCACGGGGAGTGCGCACAGGGGAGTGCCCGGCGCACCCGGGGTGCGCGCGGCGCACCGCGCGCGGGTGCCGTTCACTCGTACCGGTGATCTGTGCGGCGCACGACAAGGGGCCGCCGAACGGGGCCCGCCCGCCATCCGCTCAGGGGCAGGTCGCGTTCACGCCGTCACCTTGGCGAGGAACGCCTCCAGGTTCGACACGGCCCGCAGGATCTTCTCCTCCAGGGTGAGCGACTCCTTCAGTTGCGCGCCGACGCCCGCGTCCTTCTTGCCGCGTACATAGAGCGAGCAGGCGAGGTCGCTGCAGATGTAGACGCCGACGGAGTCGCCCCGCTGGCCGCGTCGGCCCGCCCGCGTCGCCACCATCAGGGACACCCCGCCGGTGTGGGTGGTCAGGCAGATCGAGCACATGCTGCGCCGCGTCTGCCAGGACGTGGCGTTCGAGGTGCGCAGCGCGAGGGCCCTGGGGCGGCCGTCCGACGCGGTCACGAGGTAGGCGCGATCGGGGGCCTGCGGGTCACGCCAGCCGAGGAAGTCCAGGTCGTCCCAGGGCCGGTCGGCCAGATCGCGCGGGACGGACAGGCGCTTCGCCTCGCCCTTCGTGCAGTTCACGAACGCGGAACGGATCTCTTGCTCGGTCAACGGCTTCATGGCGGTCACGCTAATTTGCCTAAACCTGTTAGGCAAATGGATAATCAATCTCGCCGAATGGGAGGATGGCTATGGCACGTGCGGGACTGACCCCGGAACGACTGACCCGGGCGGGCGCGGAACTGGCCGACGAGGTCGGGTTCGACCAGGTGACCGTCTCGGCACTCGCCCGGCGCTTCGACGTCAAGGTCGCGAGCCTGTACTCGCATGTGAAGAGCTCCCAGGACCTCAAGACCCGGATCGCCCTGCTCGCCCTGGAGGAACTCGCCGACCGGGCCGCCGACGCCCTGGCCGGACGGGCCGGCAAGGACGCCCTGACCGCCCTCGCGAACGTCTATCGCGACTACGCCCGGGAACACCCCGGCCGCTACGCCGCAGCCCAGCTCCGGCTCGCCCCGGAGACGGCCGCCGCCGGCGCGGGCGTCCGGCACGCCCAGATGACCCGCGCCCTGCTGCGCGGCTACGACCTGACGGAACCGGACCAGACCCACGCCGTACGGCTGTTGGGCAGCGTCTTCCACGGTTACGTCAGCCTGGAACTGGGCGGCGGGTTCAGCCACAGCGCCCCCGACACCGAGGAGACCTGGACCCGCGTCCTGGACGCCCTCGACGCCCTGCTGCGGAACTGGCCCGCGCCCTGACCCGCCGCCCGTACGGCCGACGACCGCAGTCCGCACGCGCCATCCGCCATCCGCCATCCGCCGTACCCGACCACCCCGATCACCGGGCTGGAACCATCGGCTGACCGAGAAGTCGGTACGGCCCGGACACCTCGCGCTACCGGGCCGGTCCGCACGCCCAGGCTGTCACCGTGCCCGTGCGCCGGCCCATGAGCGCATTGCTTCTTACGCCCCGCTCTCCCGGAGCATGTCCGCACGCTCCACGATCTTCACGCGCTCGCGGCCCTGGGGCTCACCCAGCGCCTTCTCGGCGGCGTCGAGCCGGTACCAGCCGTCCCAGGTGGTGTAACGGACATTCCGGTCGGCGAGGAACGCGTCCACGGCCTGTGGCGCGGGCGACTCGGGCGTGTGTAGACGGCCGTTCGCGTAGTCGTCCAGGAGATGGGACACCGTCTCGTTCGCGTCGCCCTTGGTGTGGCCGATCAGACCGACGGGACCGCGCCGGATCCAGCCGGTGACATACATGGACTGAAGGTGCGCGCCGCTCTCCTCGATGACCCGGCCGCCCTCGTCAGGGACGGTGCCGGAGTCGATGTCCCAGGGCAGTTTGGGCAGTTTCTCGGACAGATAGCCCACGGCCCGGTAGACCGCCGTGACGTCCCAGTCCTTGAAGGCCCCGGTGCCCTTGACGTTGCCGGTGCCGTCGAGGGCGGTGCGTTCGGTGCGCAGGCCGACGACCTTGCCGTCCGCGCCGAGGAGCTGCGTCGGCGACTCGAAGAAGTGCAGGAACAGCTTGTGCGGCCGGTCGCCGACGTCGCGGATCGCCCAGTTCTCCAGCGTCTTGGCGACCATGTCGGCCTGCTTGTTACCGCGCCGGGTCGCGATCGAGCCCTCGTCGTAGTCGATGTCCTCGGGGTCGACGATGACCTCGATGTTCGGGGAGTGGTCCAGCTCGCGCAGCTCCATCGGGCTGAACTTCGCCTGGGCCGGGCCGCGTCGGCCGAAGACGTGGATCTCCCGGGCCCTGTTGGCCCGCAGACCGTCGTACACGTTCGGCGGGATCTCCGTCGGCAGCAGCTCGTCCGCCGTCTTGGCCAGGATGCGGGCCACGTCCAGGGCGACGTTGCCGACGCCGAGCACGGCCACCTTCTCGGCCTCCAGGGGCCAGGTGCGCGGCACGTCCGGGTGGCCGTCGTACCAGGAGACGAAGTCGGCGGCGCCGTACGAGCCGTCCAGGTCGATGCCCGGCACGCGCAGGTCGCGGTCGGCCGTCGCACCGGTCGAGAAGATCACGGCGTCGTAGAACGCGCGCAGGTCGTCGAGGCTGATGTCGCTCGGATAGTCGACGTTGCCGAACAGCCGGATCTGCGGCTTGTCGAGCACCTGGTGCAGGGCCGTGACGATGCCCTTGATGCGCGGGTGGTCGGGAGCGACGCCGTACCGGATCAGGCCGAAGGGCGCGGGCATCCGCTCGAAGAGGTCTATGGAGACGCCGGGTTCGGCCGCCACCTCGGATTTGAGCAGGGCGTCGGCGGCGTAGATCCCGGCGGGGCCGGCTCCGACGATGGCTACCCGCAGGGGGCGCGGCATGATCAGGTTCCCTTCGAGTGACGATGAGCGACTCGAACGGGAAGCCTAAACTAAGGCAGACCTAAGTCGGTACGCGGGTCCGGTCTATAACGTCATAAGGCGATCTTATGTGTTGCCGGGCGGCTGCCGGGAGCGGCTGGTCAGGGGCGGTTGGTCAGGGGCGGAGTGCGGTCCGCATGCCGGGGCGGCTCGGGCGGCGCGCCTGTGGCACCGTCGTCCACGGCGACGCCGAACGCCGTGCCGCCGCCCGGCCGGACGGTATGGCGGGCCGTCGGACGGGCGGCGAAACGCCTGGTTCATGACGCGCGGCACGACCACCGACATGATCGCCAATATGACCGCCGACATGACCACCATGCACAGTCCGGCCCGCTTGGCGGTCGACCCCGTGGGCGTCGGCCCGGGGTCACGCGGGCCGTATCACCCGGTGGATCGCCGACTCCCCGGCGCCGAAGATCGACTCCTCGCGGACGGCCGACCCCGGGCCCGGGGCGTGCACCATCATGGCGTTGCCGACGTAGAGGCCGACGTGGCTGTCGTCGTCGAAGAAGAAGACGAGGTCGCCGTCCCGGATGCCGGTGAGCGCGACCGGGGTGCCCGCGTGGACCTGCTCCTGCGCCGAACGCGGCAGGGACACCCCGGCGGCCTTCCAGGCGGCCCGGGTGAGGCTGGCGTGGTCGTACGAGCCGGGCCCGGTCGCACCCCAGACACACGGCCGTCCGATCTGCGCCCGGGCGAAGGCCACGGCCTGTGCGCCCCGGCCGCCGCTTCCCGCGGGAACGGAGGAACCGGTGTCGGTCAGCGCGTCGGCGGCGAAGGCCCCTGTGCCGACGGGGGAGTCGAAGGACATGCCCGTCTCCGGTCGGGGCACGCCCATCTCCGGTCGGGGTACGCCCGTCTCCGGTCGGGGTACGCCTGTCTCCAGCCCGGGCATGCCCGTCTCCGGCCGGGGCTCGGCCGCCGGAGCCGACGGCCGCACGGCGTACCGGGTCAGCAACTCGCGTGCCGCGGCCAGCCTGCGGCGGTTGCTCTCCTTGGACTCGGCCGGTGAGGGCCTGCGCGGACCGGCGGCGGGCGCGGGCAGCGCCCTGGGCGCGTCGGGTGCCCGCCGCTCCCCGGTCCCGGCGGGCAGCGCGGCGGCGGGGCCGACGGTCGGCTCGGGGAGGGAGCGACCGGCAGGCTCCGGTGTCGGGCCGCTGGGCAGCGCCGGTGCCGAACCGGACGGCAGCGCCGGCGGCGAGCCGCCGGTCAGTTCCGCGACGGCACGGGCGGTCGGTCCGGCGGCCAGCTCGGGCACGGGACGGCTCGCCGCCCCCCGTCCGCCGTCCGGTCCACCGTCCCGCCCGGGGGAGTCGGGGCGGGCCCCGGCCGGTGGCTGCGGCATCCGGTCGGCCGGGAGTACGGCCGGAACGGTCGGCCCCAGCTTGGCGCGCGCCGCGTCGAACCACTGCCGGGCGACCTCGTCGAGGGCGGGATCGCCAGGCCCGCCCGGCCGCTTGCGCAGCGGGACGCCGCGCGTCCGCGTCCTGGCGGTCATCGCACGCGTCGCGTTGAAGTTCCCGGTGGCGTTCTCGGCCTGGTCGTAGAGGCTGTCGATCCGTTGCCGGACCTCGTCGCGGCTCTCCGGCGCCATGGGCGACGCACTCCTTCCGTACTCCGCCTACCGGGTTAGCTGTCGGGTTCGGGCGGTCGGCTCCGGAAGGTGTGCCCTACGGCCCTCGCCCCACGGGACAGCCGGGCCGATTCACCCCATCGTCGGTTGGGTCCCCGGCTCCGGTCGCCTCGGCGGCCACTGGACTCGGCGGCAGCCACGCGGCCCGGCGGGGTTCGCCGGGGGGACCGGGCGGCCTGGGCGTCAACCTAGCCAACATGTGTCCCTCGTGTGAAGGTTGAAGCGCGGAATGCCCGATACGTCTGTGTGGAATAGGCCGGAACTCGGCCGTCAGAGCCCGACGATGACGATCGCGGTGTCGTCGGTGGCGCCCCCGGCGGGAGCAACTCCCGCAGCACGGCGTTGTGTCGAGAGCTTCCGGGTCGGCGTCGCGGTGGCGGCCCAGGGACTCGGCGAGGCGGGCCGGACCGGCGTCGATGTCCTCGCGGCGCCGCTCGACCGGTTCGTCGGTGTACCGCACCAGGCAGCCCGTCGGTGTACCGCACCAGGCCGGCGCCGAGGCCGAATTCCCGGCCGTGCCCGACCGCGTCGCCGACCGACACCCCGCCGCGGTCGGTGCATGAGCCGCGCCGGGCGCCGTTTGCGCGCGGGAGTCCCGCCACGGCAGGGTGCGGGACGTGGCTACCTTGCTGATCGTGCATCACACCCCGTCGCCGCACTGCCAGGCGATGTTCGAGGCCGTCGTGGCGGGCGCCACGACACCGGAGATCGAGGGCGTACGGGTGGTACGGCGGGCCGCGCTGTCCGCGACCGCGAGCGATGTCCTGGCCGCGGACGGGTATCTGCTCGGCACCCCGGCGAACCTCGGCTATCTGTCCGGCGCGCTCAAGCATTTCTTCGACCAGATCTACTACCCCTGCCTGGACGAGACCCGCGGCCGGCCCTTCGGCTACTACGTGCACGGCGGGAGCGACGTCACCGGCGCGGTGCGCGGGATCGAGTCGATCACCACCGGTCTCGGCTGGCGCCGCGCGGCCGAGGCCGTGACCGTGACGGGCGAGCCCGCCAAGGCCGACATCGAGGCGTGCTGGGAACTGGGCGCGACCGTCGCCGCGGGGCTCGTGGGCTGAACGGAGCAGGCCGGGCCGCCCGGCGTTCCGAGCGGGTCAGTAGACCGGCTGGCCGATGCTCAGCATGTTCCCCTCGCTGTCGCGGAACCAGGCGCCGCGGTCGCCGCGGGCACCCGTACCCAGGAAGTGCCCCTCGACCTCGGCGATCCCGTCCCGCGTCCGGCCGCCGCCGTACACCGCGGGCAACTCGAACTCCTCGAACACCACACCGCGTCGCCGCAGTTCCGATACGACCGTCTCGATGTCGTCGACCTGCCACGACATCTGGGTGAACGTTCCGGGCGAGGCCCCGGCGGACCTGAACAGCTGGAATTCCCCGTAGGCGCACCGGTACAGCAGGCCGCCGGGCCGTTCGTCGACCGGTTCCAGGCCGAGCTTCTCGGAGTAGAAGCGCCGTGCGCGCTCCAGGTCACGCGCGGGGAGTCTGGTCGCGACTCGGCCCTGGGCCAGAAGGTTCGTGTCCGGTGAGGTCATACCGGCACTGTGCCCCGGATCGGGGCGCAATGGGCCGGGTGGAGTGCGCCGGTAACCCGGCTGGGCGGCCCGGATGGTGCGAGCGAAGGGTGTGACTGACGGTGGTTCATGTCGGAGCCGGGTGATCTCAGCTGATGCGGTATCGGCTGCCCGCGCCACGGCGAAAGGATTCCCTGATGCACTCTGCCCGCATGATCATGGCCACGGCGGTCGCCTCGGCCGCCATCGCGATCGCCGCCCCCGGCGCCTATGCCTCGGGCGGCGACGAAGGAGGACGCGATAATTCTTCGTATAACAGGGAGAAAGGCAACGACAGCAGGCGCGACGAACCGCGTGGCGGAATGCACACGGGTGGTGGTGCGCTCACCGCGCTGACGGGTCGTGGTGACGAGGACAGGGAAGGTGGGCCGCGCGGTGGTGTGCACACCGGCGGTGGCGCGCTCACCTCGGTGGACGCACGTGGTGACGGCAGGGGCGACGAACCGCGGGGTGGGGTGCACACGGGCGGCGGTGCGCTCACCGCGCTGACGGGTCGTGGCGACGAGGACAGAGAGGGTGGGCCGCGCGGTGGTGTGCACACCGGCGGTGGTGCGCTCACCTCGGTGGAGTCGCGTGGTGACGAGAATGGGCGCGATGAGCCTCGGGGCGGGGTGCACACGGGTGGTGGTGCGCTCGCCGCGCTGACGGGTCGCGGTGACGAGAACGGGCGCGACGAACCGCGGGGTGGGGTGCACACGGGTGGTGGCGCGCTCAGCGTGCTGAAGGGACGCGGTGACGAGAACAGGGGCGAGGACAGGGGCGATGAGCCTCGGGGTGGAATGCACACGGGTGGTGGTGCGCTCGCCGGGCTGACGGGTCGCGGTGACGAGGACAGAGAGGGTGGGCCGCGCGGTGGTGTGCACACCGGTGGCGGTGCCCTCGCCGAGGCGAAGGAACACGGCCACGGCAGGGGCGACGAGCCTCGGGGCGGGATGCACACGGGCGGCGGCGCGCTCACCGCGGCCGTGAGCGACAGCTGGAGCTCGGACAGCGGCGACACCAGCAGGTTCGACCCCGAGTCGTACAAGGACAACTCGGGCAAGGGCAACGACAAGCAGAAGGGCTCGGACGGCGAACGCAACAAGGACTCGTGGAGCGGGAACGACCGGGAGGAGCGGCCCAACGGCGGAATGCACACCGGTGGCGGCGCCCTCGCCACGCGGGGTGTCACCGCCGGCGGTCTGGCCGTCGTGGCCTTCCTCGGCGCCGGCCTCTACGCGCTGCGCCGCAAGCACGCCGGCGGGCTGGCGTCCTGACCCGCAACGGCGACTCATGGGCCGCGGCCGCCGTGCGCTTCGTGCCGGCGGCCGGCAGCCCGCACGCCGTGACCACTGCGCTGCCGCGCCCGAGTGAGGTGGTGTCCGATGGCAGCTCCCAAATCGTCCCCGCCCCCCATCGAGCAGGGAGCGCATTCCTCCGGACACCTGGTGGTCTGGGGCGTCGCGATAGTCCTCCTGACCGCCGGCCTGTTCGGCGGAAAGCCGCAGCATCCCGCCGACCCGGTGCAGGCCGGGGGCGCCACGTCCCTCTCCCGACCGACCGGAAAGCATCTGCCCCGGTCCCGGCCGACCCGGCTGCTCATCCCGAAGATCGACGTCGACGCCCCGTTCACCGACCTGTCGCTGAACACGACGGGGCAGTTGCAGCCGCCGCCCGCCGCCGACGTGAACCTCGTCGGCTGGTACATCAAGGGCGCCGCCCCCGGAGAGACCGGCACCGCGATCATCGCCGGTCACGTCGACACCAAGACCTCCGCCGCGGTCTTCGCCGGACTGGAGGAACTGAACACGGGGGACCGGTTCACGGTGCGGCGCGCCGACGGTAAGGACGCCGTCTTCGTGGTCGACAGCGCCGAGACGTTCGAGAAGGACGCCTTCCCCAACCGGCGCGTCTACGCCGACACGCCCCGCGCCGAGGCACGCCTGATCACGTGCGCCGGAGACTACGACCACGCGGCCGCGGACTACACGGAGAACCTGGTGGTCTTCGCCCACCTCGTCTGACGCCCGGACTCCGCCCCTGCGGCCCGGCGCACCACCGGGCCGCGGCTGTCAGCGGGGAGCAGTACGTTGACCGCATGTATGCCACCCGAGTCTCCAGGCGTGTGCGGGCGCCCCGTGCCGCCGTCTACCGGGCACTCCTCGATCCGGCCGCGGTGGCCGTCTGGCGGGTGCCCGACGGCATGACCGCCGTCGTGCACTCGTTCGACGCCCGTGAGGGCGGCGCGTTCCGGGTGTCCCTCACCTACGACGACCCGCGCCGCGCGGGCAAGTCCGGCGCGCACACGGATACCTATCACGGTCGCTTCACCCGGCTCGTGCCGGACGAACTGATCGTCGAGACCATCGAGTTCGAGACGGAGGACGAGGCGCTGCGCGGCGCCATGACGTTGACGACCTCGCTCACCGAGGAGGACGGCCGCACGGAGGTCGTCATGTTCCAGGAGCGCATCCCGGATGTCGTCCCCCGTGAGGACAACGAACTCGGCACCCGGATGTCCCTGGACAGGCTCGCCCACCTCGTCGAAGCCGGAGACCACCGATGACCGGAGACCACCGATGAACTGACCACCGATGACATGAGTCGCCCCGATTCACCCGGAACATGTCCGTGAATCGGAACGCGTGACGCCGTCGACCGGAGAGTCGGTCGACGGCATCACGGGGCGTACGGTCGCGGCCGGCCGGCGTGGCCGCAGCGCGGGGTCAGACCGCCGGGGCCGGGTAGGTGGGGTACTCCACGCCGGAGACGTGCTGGACGACCCGGACGACCTGGCAGGAGTAGCCGAACTCGTTGTCGTACCAGAGGTAGAGGATCGCGTTGTCGCCCTCCACCTTGGTGGCGCCGGCGTCGACGATCGAGGCGTGGCGCGAGCCGATGAAGTCGCTGGAGACCGCGTCGGGCGCGCTGATGAAGTCGATCTGGCGCTTGAGCTGCGAGGTCAGGGACACGTTCCGGAGGTAGTCGAGCACCCGCTCGCGGGTGGTCTCCTCGGCGAGCTGCAGGTTGAGGATCGCGATCGAGACGTCCGGCACCGGCACCCGGATCGAGCTGCCGGTGATCCTCGCCTTGAGGTCGGGCAGCGCCTTGGCGACCGCGGAGGCCGCGCCGGTCTCGGTGATGACCATGTTGAGCGGCGCCGAGCGGCCGCGGCGCTCGGACTTGTGGTAATTGTCCAGCAGATTCTGGTCGTTGGTGAACGAGTGGACGGTCTCCACATGCCCCCGCAGCACCCCGTACTCGTCGTCCATGGCCTTCAGCGGCGGGACGATCGCGTTGGTGGTGCAGGACGCGCAGGACAGGATCCGCTCGTCCGGCTTGACGGTGTCGTGGTTGACGCCGTGCACGATGTTGGGCACGTCGCCCTTGCCCGGGGCGGTGAGCACGACCTTGTCGATGCCGGGCCGCAGGTGCTGCGACAGACCCTCGCGGTCGCGCCACTTGCCGGTGTTGTCGATGAGGATGGCGTCCTTGATGCCGTACGCCGTGTAGTCCACGGATGTGGGGTCGTCGGCGTGGATCACCTTGATCTCGTTGCCGTTGGCGATGATCGTACCGTTCGCCTCGTCGACCGTGATCGTGCCCTGGAACTGGCCGTGGATGGAGTCGCGGCGCAGCAGTGAGGCACGCTTGACGATGTCCTCGGTGGCCCGGCGGGCGTCCCCACGGACCACGATGGCGCGCAGCCGCAGGCCGTTGCCGGACCCCGCCTTCTCGATGAGCAGGCGGGCGACGAGCCGGCCGATGCGGCCGAAGCCGTAGAGGACGACGTCGCGGCCCTCGCGGCGCGCCAGCTTGTTGGCGCCCGTGGCGCCGGCGACGGCCTCGGCGGTGAAGGCCGCGACGGACAGGCCCCGCTCGTCGCTCCGGTACTTCGCGGCGAGCATGCCGATGTCGATCTGGGACGGGCCGAGGTCCAGCGCGGTCAGCGCGTGCAGGAACGGCATGGTCTCGGTGACCGACAGCTCCTCGCCGGCGATCTGCCGGGCGAACCGATGGGTCTTGAGGATGCTGACCACCGACTTGTTCACCAGGGAGCGGCTGAGGAGCAGGACGGTGACGTCACGCTCCCGGTGCAGCTTCCCGATGAGCGGGATCATCGACTCCGCGATCTCCTCGCGGTTCTTCCAGTTGGTGAACGAGTCCTCGGTGACAGTCACAGATCTATCTTTCGAGCTAGGCGGCGCTCATATGCTAACCGCACCTCGATCTGGTCCTTCCTGGGGGTGGCGAACCATGGGGGGGATGGCGCCGATTGGGGAGATTTGCCCCCTTTTGCGCTCGGTATGCTCTGACGCGGTGGCCGGTGCGCGTGGCGACGCGATGGGACGGCGGCCGTGGACCGACGGGACGAGGACGGATGGAGCTGGAGCTGCGGCGTCTGCGTGTGCTGTGTGCGCTCGCCGATGCCGGGAGCGTGGGCCGGGCCGCGTCCGTCCTCGGCTACTCGTAGCCGGCCGTGAGCACACAACTCCAGCGACTGGAGCGCCACTTCGGCGAGCCGCTGTTCGAACGCGGCAGTGCGGGAGTGCGGCCCACGGCGTACGGCGCCGAGGTCGTCGCCCAGACGCGCGATGTCCTCGCCCGCATGGGCGCGGTCGGGCGCCGCGCCCCCGCCGACGCCGCTCGGGCGGGCCGGACCCTGCGCCTCGCGGCCACCAACTCGCCCATGCTGTCCGGGACGGTGTCCCGGCTGCGCGCCCGACTGCCCGCGGTGTCACCGGCGGTGAGCAGCGTGTACGCCTCCTCGCGCATCGTCGAACTCCTGGCGGAGGGCACGGTCGACGCGGCCATCGCCGCCGACTACCCGGGGATGGAGCTGAAGCACTCGGCCGCCGTGGCCCACCGGGGGATCGTCACCGAGCCGAACTTCGTCGCCCTCCCGGCCCGGCACCGGCTCAAGGACATGGCGCAGGTCTTGCTCGCCGACCTTGCCGAGGACGCCTGGTTCCTGACCCCGGACGACGGGGCCGGCCGGCCCGGCGTCTTCTACACCGCCTGCGCGGCGGCCGGATTCACACCCCGTACCGTGCATGAATTCCTCGGCGACCAGACCCAGTTGCAGAACATGATCGCCGACGGTCTCGGGGTGTCCGTCGTCCAGGCGACCGTCCGGCCGATCCCGCACATCGTGATCAAGCCACTGGCCGGCACGCCGCTCTGGTGCCGTTATGTGCTGGCCTGGCGGCGCACCGCGGTCGACGGGCAGCCGGCCGAGGCGCTGCACCAGTGCGCCACCGCCGCGTACCGCGAACTCGCCGCGCAGGCACCGCACTTGCGCACCTGGGCGGCACGCACCTGGAACGTCACCGGCCCCACACCATGACATGGCCGGGCGCGGGAGCCGCGGTGCCGCTGCGTGCCGCCCCCTCCGCTCGGAGGTTCACGGTTCGCGGGCGCGGACGCCCGGCCACCTCGTCCGAGTGGACACCCCGCATCGCGCGCGGCGGTGTTGACGCGGCCGACCCGCAGATCGGCGTCGGGCAGGTGGAGGCCCACCGGTGAGGGCGTGAACAGCGCCTCCACCATCGAGGAGGCGGTCTCGTCCGCCCGCCGTCCGGGCTCGCTGTGCGCCACTGGGAGCACCTTCGGGCGGTCGGCGGTCGGCGGTCGGCGGGCCGTGGGCCGTGGGCTGGATCCGTACGTGCCTGAGTCGTGCCCTCCGTTCCAGGGCGGCGCACTCCGGCCGCGACGGCGAAGCGGACGGTCTTCGTCGGACACGGGTGCGGACGGGTCGCCGCGCACATGTCCGGCGGGGCTGACACACTGACCGGGAGGACCGTCGGCCACGATCTGACGGACGGTGGTGGTGAGTGCCATGGCGCATCGACACCGGGACCGCTCCGCACCGAACTCGCGCATCGACCCGCGCGGCGAACCGTTCCTCGGCACCCGCTTCGCCGCCCCCGGACGACCCCCCACCTTCCTGCGCCGCGCCCGCCTCGACGCCCGCCTCGACCAGGGCCTCGGCACACCCCTGACGCTGGTCGACGGGCCGGCCGGGGCGGGCAAGACGCTCCTGGTCGCCGACTGGGCCGCGCGGCTCGACCGGCCGGTGGCCTGGCTCACCGCCGACCCGGCGGACCGGGCCCCCGGACTCTTCTGGGCCTATGTGCTCCAGGCCCTGCGCGCCGCGGGGCTGCGGCCGTCCCCCGGCATCGGCTCCCCGGCGCACCCGAGCAGCGTCGACCGGGCCCTGCTGGCGCGGCTCGCGGCCGACCTGAGCGGCCGCACCGAACCCGCGATCGTCGTCGTCGACGAGTTCGAACGGGTGCCCACCCCGGACATCGCCGCACAGTTGGAGTTCGTGCTGCACCACGCGGCGGCCGGCCTGCGGCTGATCCTCGTCACCCGCAGCGAACCGTTGCTCCCGCTGCACCGCCACCGGGCGGCCGGCAGCATCACCGAGATCCGCGGCGCGGAACTGACGTTCACCCCGCAGGAGGGGGCCGCCCTGCTGGCGTCCCACGGCCTGCGGCTCACCGAGGACGCCGCACACACCCTGGTCCGCCGCACTCGGGGCTGGGCCGCCGGACTGCGCCTGTGCGCCCTGGCCGCGCGGCAGAGCACCGACCCGGAGCGCTGTCTGAACGAGTTCGAGCCGGGACACAGCGTCGTCGCCGACTATCTGCTCGCCGAGGTGCTCAGGCGGCAGCCCGCCCAGACACAGGACCTGCTGCTGCGCGTGAGCGTCGTGGAGCGGTTCCGGCCGGGGCTGGCCGACGCGCTGACCGGACGGTCCGACGCCGAGCCGATCCTGGCCCGGCTGCGGCGGGAGAACGCGTTCGTCGAACCCCTCGGAAAGACGTGGTACCGCCTGCACCCGCTGTTCGCGGAGATCCTGCGGGCCCATCTGCGGGTGCGGCACCCCGGCCTGGAGACCGAGCTGCACCGCAGGGCCGCACGCTGGCTGAGCCGCTCCGGATCGCTCACGGAGACGCTCTCCCACGGCTGCGCCGCCGGGGACTGGGAGTTCGCCGCCCGCGCGCTCGTCGACGACCTCGCGATCGGCCGGCTGTTCACCGGTCAGGGCCCCGACGACCTGGGCACACCGTTCGCCCGCATGACCGCGGGCACCGACAGCCCCGCGCAGCAACTCGTCCTGGCAGCCCGCGAGTTGGCCGGCCGGGACCTGGGCCACGGGCTGGCCCGGCTGCGCCACGCCGAGGAACTCCTCGCCGACGACACCGCGGACCATGTGTCCGACCGGCTCGGCTGCGCCCTCCTGGAGGCGTTCGCCGCGCGCCTCACCGGCTCACCGGGCCGAGCCGAACGGGCCGCCGTACTCGCCCGGGACCTGAGCCGGTCCGTACCCGCCGAGCGCCTGGACCGGCATCCGGAACTCCTCGCACTGCTGCTGGCCCATGTCGGCTCGGCGCGGCTGTGGGCCGGGCATGTCGAGGAGGCGCGCGCCGCGCTCGCCGAGGCGGTCACCCGCCCGGGCGGCGCCGCCACCGCGCTGCCGCGCCAGGACGCACTCGGCCACCTCGCGCTGATCGACTGGCTGGCCGGGCGGACCGCCGGGGCGGAGCGGAAGGCGCTCGCCGCGCTGCGGGAGGTCGGCCGGTACGGGCTGCCCGCACCCGCCCGTACCGCCGTCGGCAGGCTCGTCCTGGCCGTCGTGGCCGTCGAACGCGACGAACTGGACGCCGCCCAGGCCCTGCTCGACCAGATCGCCGCCGACGGCGGCGGCACCGCGGACCCCGTGGTGGCGGCGGGCCGGGCCCTCGCCGCGGCGCGGCTGCTGCTGGCCCGGGGCGATCCGGGAGCGGCCGTGGCCGCCACGCAGGACCGCGTCGCGGCCGTGGTCGCCTCCCCCTGGGCCGAGGACCACGCCGCGCTTGTCGCCTCCGCCGCCCGGCTGGCCGACGGCGATCCGACGGCGGCGGTGAAGGCGCTGGAACCCGTTGCGCAGCGCCTGCCCGTCTGTGTCGTGGCGGCCGCGCGGGCCCGGCTCGCGGCGGGCGACGCCGGTGCGGCCCTCGATCTGCTCGACACCCTGCCGGCCCCGGGTCCCGGCGGTCCCGCGCTGACCGTGCGGGCCGCCCTCGTACGCGCCGAGGCCGCCGACCGGGCGGGCGATGTCGCCGCCGCCCGTCGCCTGGTCGCCCAGGCGCTGCGCGAGGCGCGCCGCGAGCGGCTGCGTCGGCCGTTTCGCGAAGCCGGCCCATGGCTGCGGCCCCTGCTCGCCACCGCTCCGGCGCACGACTGGC
>NZ_JBSGBN010000054.1:0-60020 GCF_053601275.1 Streptomyces sp. NPDC004752
GCCCCGGTGGCAGCCCCTGCCGCCGCCTTGGACCCGCCGCCGTTTCGGCGTCGGCGGCCGGACCGCCCGCCGGGCTCGGTGCCGGTCTTCCGGTCCGGTCGGGGCGCCGTCGGTGTCGTGGGCCGGGGGACCTCGATGGTGACGGCCACGCCGGACGGCTCGCGGGCACCGGTGATGGTGGCCAGTTCCGCGTCGCTCGATGTGATGCGGGCCGTACGGGGCCTAACGCCCGCGTCCGACATGAGCCGGGTGACGTCCCGTTTCTGGTCGGGCAGGACCAGCGTGACCACGCTGCCGGAGCCGCCGGCGCGGGCCGTGCGGCCGCCCCGGTGGAGATAGTCCTTGTGGTCGGCCGGGGGATCGACGTTCACGACGAGGTCGAGGTCGTCGATGTGTATGCCCCGGGCCGCGACGTTCGTCGCCACCAGCGCGGTGACCTGGCCGTTCTTGAACTGTTCCAGGGTGCGGTTCCGCTGCGGCTGGGAGCGGCCCCCGTGCAGTGCCGCCGCGCGGACCCCGACGGCCAGGAGGCGCTTGGCGAGCCGGTCGGCCGACCTCTTGGTGTCGAGGAAGAGGATGACCCGGCCGTCACGGGCCGCGATGCGCGTGGTGACCGCCTTCTTGTCGGTCTCGTCCTGGATGTGGAGCACATGGTGCTCCATGGTGGCCACCGCTCCTGCGGACGGGTCCACGGAGTGCACCACGGGGTCGGTCAGGAACCGCTGCACCAGGCGGTCGATGTTGCGGTCGAGGGTGGCCGAGAAGAGCATGCGCTGTCCGTCGGGCCGTACCTGCTGGATCAGCCTGGTGATCTGCGGCAGGAAACCCATGTCGGTCATCTGGTCGGCTTCGTCCAGCACCGTGATGCGTACGCTGTCGAGCACGCAGTCCCCGCGTTCCACGAGGTCGTTGAGCCTGCCGGGACTCGCCACGACCACCTCGGCGCCGCGCCGCAGCGCACCGGCCTGCTTCGTGATGGACAGCCCGCCGACCACGGTGGCCAGCCGGAGGTTCACCGCTGACGCGTAGGGGGTCAGCGCGTCCGTCACCTGCTGGGCGAGTTCACGGGTGGGCACCAGCACCAGGGCGAGGGGCGCCTTGGGCTCCGCGCGCAGTCCCGCCGTGCGGGCCAGCAGCGCCAGCCCGAACGCGAGGGTCTTGCCGGAGCCGGTGCGCCCCCGTGCCAGCACATCACGGCCGGCGAGCGAGTTGGGCAGGGTGGCGGCCTGAATGGGGAAGGGGGTGATCACGTCCTGCGCGGTGAGGGTCTTCAGCAGCTCCGCGGGCATGTCCAGACCGGCGAAGTCCTCGACGGCGGGAAGTGCGGGTGTCGTGCTTTCCGGCAGCCGGAATTCCCTTGGCGACGACGCGGACGGTGAGGGCGACGAGGCGCGCCGGTTCGGCTTCTGGGGTCTGCGGGGCATGCGGTGATGTGCCTTCCTGGAAACAGCGCAAACCGGGGTCTGCACCAAGTCGGTGCGGACCCCGGTCGGCGGAAATGCGTCCGGCGATCAGGCGGGGACGATGTTCTCCGCCTGCGGGCCCTTCTGGCCCTGCGTGACGTCGAAGGACACCCGCTGGCCCTCCTGGAGCTCACGGAAGCCCTGGGTCGCGATGTTCGAGTAGTGGGCGAAGACGTCGGGGCCGCCGCCGTCCTGCTCGATGAACCCGAAACCCTTTTCGGCGTTGAACCACTTCACGGTTCCCTGTGCCATGTCCTTCTCCTTCTGTAGGCAGAGGCCCCATCCGGAGATGCCGGAAAAACGAATAATGCGCCTGAAGGAATCGTTCCCGTCAGGCGCACATAGGTTCATGGGTACCACAACTGCAACACCGGGACCGTAGCACAGCATCGGTGGCCTGTGCGGGTCTTCGCGCACGGTCTGGACCCGAATCGGCCGTCGGCGACTCCCCACGGGGGGACGAGGGCGAACGCTCCGCGATCCGGGCCCGGTCCCAGACCACCGCCGACTGCCCGATCACCACTGACTGCCGGATCGCCATCGACTGCCGGATCACCGCCGACTGCCGGATCACCACTGACTGCCGGATCGCCATCGACTGCCGGATCACCGCCGACAGCCGGATCACCATCGACTGCCGGATCACCACCGACCGACCCGGTGCCTCCGCGGCTCCGGCACCTCGCCGGCCTCACCGGGTCAGGAAGTCGCTCGTTCGGCTTATCCGCTCGTCAGGTGAGAGTGCCGTGACGATCTTTACCAACGCGTCCCGGTTCGCGAGCAGGCTCGGTCGGCGGGCAGGCTCGGTTCGCTCGCAGGCTCGCCCCGGACGCACGCCCATGGACGGAGAAAGGAATCGGTAGTGGAGCAGCGGCAGCGCCGGCGTTGGGCCGGCGGGATGTCTTTGGCTTTGTCGACCGCGTTATCGGCGTCGCTCGCGGCGACGGGGGTGATCTCGGCGGTGGGCCCGGCGGCGGCTGATGCCGGGGACGGTGACGCGACGGTTCGCGTGGTGCGTGAGGTGAACGCGAACGGCAAGTGGGACAAGGCGCTTGAGCCCGGCCTGTCCGGGGTCACGGTGGTGCTGACCGATGACGCGGGGCGGTCGATCACCGGTACCACCCGGCCGGACGGCACGGTGAAGCTGACGCCGGGCAGCAGTCTGGGCGGCGGCAGGTACCGGATCGAGGTGAAGAACCCCGATCAGGGAGTGCTCTACCCCGGGTTCGCTTCGGCCAGGAACAACCTGATCGATCCGACGGCGCTGTCGTCCAACGTGGAGTTCGTGGACCTGTCCGGCGGCAAGAACGTGGAGATCACGACCTCGTTCTGGAGCCCGGAGGACTACTGCCAGAAGAACGTCACCCTGGTCGCCGTCTGCCAGAACCCCACGATTCCGCCGCCGAACCCGACGCCACCGGGCAAGCGCACGCTGTCGTCGTTCCCGTTCAACACGCGGGGTGACGCCGTCGCCAACCCGGGCCTGGTCACCGACCTGGCGAACGAGGCCACCACCGGCACCCTGTGGGGCTCCGGCTACAACAGGGTGACCAAGCAGCTCTTCACCGCCGCGTATGCCAAGCGGGGCACCAAGTACGGTCCCGGCGGTCCGGGCGCGATCTACCGGACCGACCCGGCCACCAAGCAGACCACGCTGTTCACCAAGGTCCCGAGCCCCGGCACCACCGCTCACCAGCCGGACGTCAACATGGACCTGGCGTTCGGTCCGGTGGTGGGCAAGGAATCGCTGGGCGACCTGGACGTCAGCGCGGACGGCAAGGACCTGTACGTCGTCAACCTGCACGACCGCAGGCTCTACCGCTACGACGCCACCCAGCCCACGGCCGCCGCGCCGAAGGCGTCGTACGCCATCAAGGACCCGGGCTGCGCCACGAACGGTGACTGGCGCCCCTTCGGCCTGGGCATTCAGGACGGCAAGGTGTATGTCGGCGGTGTCTGCTCGGCGCAGTCCACCGGCGACAAGGACGACATGCGGGCGGTCGTGCAGAGCTTCGACCCGGTCACGGGCCAGTTCACCGGCACCGTCATGGACCAGCCGCTGAACTACCCCCGCGGCGGCTGGGCGGGCCCGGACGCGCCGAGCTGCCCCGGCCGCGGCTGGTACCCGTGGACCAACACCCGGCCCGCGACCCAGGACGGCCTGACCTGCGCGCCCGGCGTGATCATGAACCCGGAGGCGGAGCTCTCCGACATCGACTTCGAGACCAACGGCGACATGGTCGTCAGCTTCGCCGACCGCTTCGCCGACCGGGCCGGCTGGGCACTGCCCGCATTCCCCGGCACCGGCTGGGTCGCCACCACCGCGACCAACGGCGGTGACATCAACCGGGCCTGCCGCGGCGGCAACCACATGTTCGTCCTGGACGGCAACGGCGGCTGCGCGAACAACGCCACCGCGGCCACCAACGGCGGACTCCAGGACCTGAACGTCCGGGAGTTCTACCCGGGCGACTACGCGGCGGGCGGGGCCGGATGGCACGCGGAGACCGCCGAGGGGTCGGTGGCCATCTCCAAGGTGGAGACCACCATGCCCTACATCGCGGAGGACCCCATCCAGGACCCGATCACCGGGCACGGCCTGGCGTGGCTGAACCGCGCCGACGGCACCCGGGTGGCCGGCGACAACACCGGTGGCATCTACCTGAACAACGACTTCGGCAAGGCGCGTGGCATCGGTGACCTGGAAATGCTGTGCGACCAGGCGCCGCTCCAGTTCGGCAACCGGGTCTGGCAGGACGCCGACGAGGACGGCATCCAGGACCCCGGTGAGCAGCCGGTGGTGGGTGCCACGGTCAACCTGTACGACGCCGGTGGCAAGAAGATCGGTACGGCGGTCACCAATGAGCGGGGTGAGTACTACTTCGACTCGACCGTGACGAAGAACGTCAGGCCGGAGGACCTGCAGTACGGCAGGACGTACACGATCAGGATGGACAACCCGGACGACTACCAGGCCGGTGGTGTGCTGGACGGCTGGAAGCCGGCCCGGGCGAACCAGGGCGGCAACGACCAGACCGACTCCAGCGGTGAGACGTCCGGCAACCCGTTCCCGGCCGTCGAGGTGACCCCGAAGGGTGCCGGGCAGAACGACCACGGTGCCGACTTCGGGTTCACCAACCCGCAGGCGGACCTGTCCGTGATCAAGGTCGGTCCGGCCAAGGTGGGTCCGGGCGAAGAGGTGGAGTACCAGATCATCGTCACCAACAACGGGCCGAACCGTGCCACGCGCTGGACGGTCACGGACCCGCTGCCCGACGGGATCACCAACGCCCGTACGTCCAACGCGGACTGCGGGATCCGGGCCGGGATCCTGACCTGCTCCGGTGGTCCGCTGGAGGCCGGGGAGAGCCACACCATCACCGTCCGGGCCAACGCGCCGGTCCCGCAGCAGACCGTGGTGCTGGACAACTGCGTCAAGGTCACCGGCACGGAGCCCGACCCCAACCCCGAGAACAACGATTCCTGCGTCCAGACCGAGGTCCCCGCGGTCCCGGTCATCAACCCGGCCATCGGCGGCGCGACTGCCGCGGCCGCCCTCGGCGGCCTCCTGCTGATCCGCCGCCGTCGCGCCAGCACCGGGGTGACTCCGGTCTAGCAACGGCCTGACCAAGGCATCCGAGTAGACCAGGGCTCTCGGGCACCGGAGCGAAGCCGCACGGCTTCCCCCGGCGCCCGGGAGCTCTCGCCCGCGGTGCCGGGCGTGGAGGGGACGCCCGGGCCTTCGCGACCTGAGGGACGCGAGCAAGACGCCCCGGGCCGATGTCGTCGTGACCGGCATACTGCTGGGCCCGCGCGGACCTTCGCGCGGGCCCAGCGGCCGGTGGAGCAGTGCGGATGCGGCCGCGAACGCTCACCGGACGCCCGTCGGCCAGGTGCCCTGTCCTGGGTGGCCGCGCACGTTACTGCTGGCCGAGGGAGCCCCGTTGGACGGGGGAACGACGCAGCGCCCTTCCCGTGGCACCTCCCAGGGGCCCGAGCGGATCAGGGGTGTAGGAGAACTCGTCGCTCGCCTCGCTGTACGGAAGGGCCGCTCGGCCGGCCATGGCCAGGGCGATGTCCGCGATCCGCTCGCTGGCCTTTCCGTCCCCGAAGGGGCACGGCCGGCCGGCCAGCGCGTTCACCAGGTCCGGGTTGGCCAGGATGCGGGCGATCTCCTCGGAGATCTCGTGCTTGTGGCGCACGCGCACGGCGAAGCCGGCCGCGATCGTTTCGGGTCGCTCCGTATTCTTCCTGACCACGATCAGGGGTTTCTTGATGATCGTGCACTCCTCCTGGATCCCGCCCGAGTCGGAGATCAGCAAGCGCGCGTTGCTGGCCAGCGAAAGGAAATCCGAATGATCGAGCGGGGGAACGCAGCGAAGTCGCGACAACGGTTCGCTCAGACCGAACCCTTGAGCGCTGCTGACCGTCCTCGGGTGAATCGGAAACACGACGGGGATCGGCGCTTCCGCGAGCGCATCGATGATCTCGGACAGCCGCTCCGGAGCATCCGTGTTCTCCGGACGATGAATCGTCGCGACAATGAACTCGTTCGGCCTGAGCCCGTAGGTGTCAAGTAATTCACGGGATTCCAGGGGTCCCGGCATCGACTCGCGAGTGGCTTCGACGATGGTGTTGCCTGTCACCCTGATTCTATGCAGCGGGATTCCCTCGGAGACCAGGTTCGCGGCGTTCCACGAGGTGGGGGCGCAGTGCACGTCGGCCAGGACGGACACCATACGTCTGTTGATTTCCTCCGGCATGGCCCGGTCGTTGGAACGAAGGCCCGCCTCCACATGCAGGACCGGGATTCCGCAATAGTTTGCGGCCTGTGCACCGGCGGATGTCGCGTTGGTGTCACCCTGCACGATGACCAGCTTCGGGGTCACCCGCCGAAAGTGCTCCGCGAGTTGTTGGGTGGCGCGCGCGATCTGAATGCTGCGATGGGCCGCGCTGACGCCGGAGAGACGCATATGCGGCTGCGGGAGCCGAAAGGCGTGGAAGAAGCTGTCGGAGAGTTCCTTGTCGTAGTGCTGGCCGGTGTAGAGAATCGAGGCACGTGGTCCTAGGCTGCGAATCACTCCGGCCAACTTGATGATCTCGGGACGCGTGCCCAGAACCACCGCGATGTCGTTTTTCTCGTTCATGGGTCATTGGCTCCAATGCAGACCGGGATGGTTGGCATGCCGCATGCGAAGCGGGGCGCTTCTAGGCACGGAAGAGACTGTTGAGTTCGCCGATCTCCTGATAGAGACGACCGCATGTCGCACATTCTTCGACATGTAGTGTCATCTCTTCGGAGGCACACTCACTGAGACGTCCGCGGGAATAAGCGGCAAGCCGTCTCACATAGCTGGAGCACTGGATGTGGTATCTCCGCCGGTCCAGATGAACCGTGAGATACGCCTGTCGCAGACCTTCCTTCGCCCGGTAGGCCAGAGCCGCGACGCTGTTCGGGCTGATACCCATGCTGCTCGCGATCACAGCGGGCTGCTGGGACTGCACGATGGTCCGCCAAAGGATGGTTCTCCAGCGTTCCGAGAGGGATGCGAGCGCCTCTATGGCCAGCCGGTGCTCATAGTTCTTGAGGGCTTCGTACCCCGCGGAGTCCGCGCACTCCACTGAATAGAGGCCGACGTCGGGCACATACATCTGTCGGCCCGCGTTCCTGCCCCATTCGGCCACCACATTGCGCAGGACCCTCAGTAAGTAGCCTCGGAAGGAGGTCGTAGGGCCCCCGCCGGATTTCAGTGCCTGTAGGACACGGGAGAACGCCTCGGCCACGACGTCCTGTGCCGTATGGGCGTCCTCGATATGCATCGCCGCGAACCGGGCGGCGGCTCTGCGGTGACGGGCGAAGAGTTCGGCGAATGCCTCAACATCGCCATCGCGTACTGATTGAGCCAGTTCTTGGTCGCTCGACGCTTGGTCGCCTTGCTCACTTGGCTCTTGGTCGCTTGGCTCTTGGTCGCCTTGTTCGCTTGGCTCTTGGCCGCCTTGTTCGCTTGGCTCTTGGTCGCTTGGCTCTTGGTCGCCTTGTTCGCTTGGCTCTTGGTCGCTTGACGCGGCTGCGGCAGGATCATCGCCCCGGCGGTCTGAGCAGCCGACCGGCGGCCTACGGTGTCTGGTTGAGTATGACAAAAGGACGGCTCCTGGATGAGGACTCGCCGAGGGCGTTCACGGTCGCACGCTGGATCCCGTCGAAATTCTTGAGAGTCGCCGAGGCTCGATACGCAGAGCAGGTCCTCAACTCGGGTACGGCGGACGGCGTGGTGACATACCGGTCCTCATGATCGCTACGGAGGATTGCCACCCCTTTATAGGGCCTTCGCTTCTTCTCGGGGCGAATCCACGCCGTGCGTCCAGCGGAAGATGCTACCTTCTGGTCAAGAAAGATCGGACCATCCCATAAAAGTCGTCGCGTGGAAGTCTCGGCTGCGGCGGCGTTATGCCGCATCACTCGAACAGCACGGGATTTACCTTCCCGACCGTGCGCTCTCCATGAGCGGTTGATGGCCCGTCACCGGTGTACTGCCTCGGGAGAAAGTTGCCCGACCTCCCCCGGATCCCCGTGGCGCCTCGTTCTCACGCCGTCATGCGACGGCCCCGAGCTCCTCGATATGAAAGGCGTCCCACCGGGCGGATCGCCGGACATCCTGCGCGTCGAAGGTCATGGCCCGGGGTTTCCAGGTGAGCGAGACGCCTGATGTCCGGCATCCACCGCTCGCCCGACGCCCTGCCGAATCCGCCACGCGTTGCCGCCGAAACGCACACCTGCCGATATGCAAGGGGAACCCTTGGCCCGCGACTCCGACGTACCCCGTCACCCGCAGATGATCGGTCGCCGTAACGGACACCACGGTCCGCACACCTCGGCGATCCCGCTGAGCCCGTCCTTGGCAACGGCGGCTCACCAGAGCATCGGGGCCCCTGTGCGGTCCACGCTGACCAGGCGTTCCCGCGGATTCCTCCTCTTCTCGGTGTTGGTCCTCGGTCTGTCCTCGCTGCCCTGCTCGACCGCTCGGGCCGATGACGGAGAAGGCCCGGTGAATGCCCCGGCGATCAGCGCACAACTCCCCGTGCAACACCTGTATGAGGAGGCGTCACTTGCCGCGCGACGGCACGAGCAGTACCGGCGAAGCGCCGACGCCCAGGCCGAGGCGGCCCAACTGCTCCGGGCGGATCTCACACGTCAGCAGCGCAATCTTCGGGGACTCAGAAACGAAGTCGGCGCGTTGGCCCGGATTCAGTACCGTGGCGGCCTGCTCCCCGACACCCTCCGGGCGCTGACGGCGTCCGCTCACCACGACCCGTTGCGGAACCTGAGCCTCGTACACAGCGCCCACCATGGTCTGGCGGCCTCCTTGCAGCGCGTGCAAAGGACCACGGTGGAACTCGCCCAGGCACGGAGGAAGGCATTGGCCGGCCTCCGTCTACTCCACAAACTCCAACAGAAGCAGGCGGAAGCCAAACGGGACATTCGCAAAGCTCTGCTTCGGGCCCGCGCACTGCAGGAGACGCAAACGGTGCGCGCGGCCTCCCCCTGCCGGCACGGATCCACTCCGGCCCACCGCGATCTGCCCTCCTCGGTCCTCATGGATCATTCGCGGCGCCCATGGACTGCGCCGGTTCACCGCTATGTGCTCTCGGCGGGTTTTGGAGCGGGGGGCTCGCACTGGGCGCACCGGCACACCGGCCAGGACTTTGCCGTCCCGGTGGGCAGCCCCGTCCATGCCGTGGGTGCCGGAGTGGTCGTCGAGTCGGATTGTGCCGGCGCCTTCGGCAACAACATCGTCATCCGGCATGAGAACGGGTACTACACGCACTATGCCCATCTGTCGGTTCTCCTGGTGAGCGCGGGACAATACGTCAGACCCGGCCAGCAGATTGCACTTTCCGGCAATACCGGCAATTCCTCGGGGCCGCATCTTCATTTCGAGGTCCGCGTCACCCCGGAGTTCGGATCGGCGGTGGATCCGGTCGCCTGGTTGCGTGAGCACGGCGTCACTCTTTGACACCCCACCCGATCGTCAGAAGCTATCATCTGAAGATTCATCAATTCCAGCTTTAAATCACTGCCGCAAGCCTCGGGTACGACACGGGAGGACTACGATGACCCACGCACGGCCTGCCTACTCCGTGCACGTCAGGGGAGTGACTATGAGTCTCGATCTTCGTGTCCTTCTCCTACTGAACGAGCGCAATGAGTGGGAACTCCCTGGAGGGCGCCTCGAACGTGGTGAAACACCAGAGCAGTGCGTTGTCCGGGAGATTGCCGAGGAGTCGGGATGGCAGACGATGGCCGGCCCTCTGCTGGACGTGTGGTCGCATGAACCGGAGCCTGACCGAAGCATTCTCACCGTCACCTACGGATGCCCTGTGCTGACCCCCCATACCGCTCCCGCACCGAGCGACCATTACCGGCGGTTCGGTTTGTTCAGCCCCCATGAGCTGCACCGGGTGCGGATGGACGAGGGGTACCGGAACTCCGTCGCCACCTGGCTCAAGGCGGCTCCGACGGTGCATATGAGAGGAGGCCGGGGGATGTCCCCGTACTGTCCTCGGGAGTTCCCCCGCCCTCATCCGAGCGTCGACCAGCAGTGCTTTTCCGCTACCACGACAAGGCACAGCCAAAGATCATGAAATCTGTCACCATGGCCATCTTGCTCTTCTGGTTGATCTCCCTGAACACCTTCTGTGCATACTTCTGCCTTGTCCATGTTGCCGCGACCAGGCGAAGACGAAGGCATATGGAAGGTCAGCGGGTCATGCCGCAGCCGCGGCCCTCGCCGGAGGTGCCCCGCCCTCCCCTCTCCCCTTCGCACCGCGGTGCCGTGCTCGTCCCCCGGCAACGCGGCACGTCCCGCAGTGAGACATGACGTCACACCCGCAGGGTGATCGGTGTCGGGCTCCAGGGCGGTCGGGGAGCGGCAGTGCTGCTGGTCCCTTGTGCCCGGGAGCCCGAAGTCCCCGGTGAAGAAGTGGCGATGGCCGGGGTGTTACAGCGCGGGCGTCGCAGCGCCGCGACGACGGCGGTAGTGGGCGAAGCCGACCATGGCCACGGCAGCGGCGGCTCCCGCTCCGACCGCCGGGTCGATCAGGGGGACCGCCAGGATGTTCGTGTTGGCGGACGAGACGTTGTTATCGGTGTCGGGGTCGGCGTCGGCACCGTCGACGGTCACCGTGTTGGTCAGCCGGAAGCCGTTGGGTCCGGCGGTGCCGGTGACGGAGATGACGGCACTGGACCCCACGGCCAGGGCGCCGCCCTGGCAGGAGATGGTGCCGTTGTTCTGTGTGCAGTTGGCGGCGGAGGTGGTGACGCTCGGGTTGAGCAGCCCGGTCGGGATCTGATCGGTGACGACCCACCCGGAGGAGGCGTCGGGGCCGTAGTTGGTGACGACGATCTGGTAGGTGATCGGGTCTCCCGCGTTCCCCAGCGCCGGGCCGGCCTTGGCGATGGACAGATCGGCGGACGCGTCGGCCGCCGCGGCTTGCGGGGCGGCCAGCAGCCCGAGTGCGCCTGCGGCACCGCCCACCGTGAGCATGACGGCGAGCATCCGTCTTGAGTACTTCTTCATGTGCCTTACTCACCTATCGGGTTGAAGAACCCCTTCCGTTCTTGGCAGGGGTATACGTATAAGATCGTCGGGCTCCTCCCCCATGACGGTCGGCAATCCGGACAGGTGACCGCCCGTCGGCCGAAGTCTTCCGTGCCCGCCGGTGGAGGTCTTCCGCACGACGACGGCCCGACGGTCATGGGCATGGCGGTACCAGGTCGTCGTCCTAGGCGAACATATGGCGGACACGCCTTCGCGTCTTTCCGCTCGTCTTCGCGCTCGGGGCTGCGCCCACACGCGGAGGAATGGCACGCCACGGCCGAGGCTCGCCAGCCGAGCATCAGCCGACCTGCTGCGGCCGAACCGCTCATCCCCTCGTATGTGTTCGCCGCGGCGGTCCTTGGCCGAGCGTGGCCGCAGAGCCCTCGTCGGCATCACCGCAATCCTCGTCCGCTACCGCAGACTCGCCAGGTGACCTCGTTGACGAAGCAGATCCGTTCCCCTACTCCGGAGATCCCTGCCGACACGGTACTGCGCCCGCTCAACTCCCCCCGTCGAACAGAGGAGGTGCCCCTCGCCCGGAAGGGAGGCGGGCGAGGGGCACCTGGCTGCAAACCCATGAGCGCGTCGAAAAACAATCGTCGCGCCAAGGGTTTGCACTGCGACGAGCCGACTCTCCTAGAGTCACCTCATCGATGATGGCCATATTCTTCGAAACGACCACGGATGCTGCTCGCACGTAAGCAGTTCCGTACTCGTGACAAAAGGCCAGTAGCCGATCTCCGGGTAATCGGCCGAGGAGACATTAGCAGACCCTGAGCAATGTGCTGACGTCTCCGTATGACGTCCGCCGCCTCCCGCACGACTGCGGGTGGGAACGGACCTGAGCGAGGTTACCCCCTCGCGGAACGGATCCGGCACCAGAGGGGCAGCACAGCGTCATTCTGCCCGGCACACCACTCGTGCGAGGGAATCTTCCTGCGCACGGCGCCCGTTCCGTGGCGCCACGCGGTACACCTATACGCGTTCGCACCTGAACCGAAAAGCAGCCGATGCACCTGCCGACGCTCACCTGTTCACCCGGGTCCACGATCGAGGGAACCGTGACCACTGTTCCTCCGCACGAGGATTTCCATGATTCAACGACCGCCACCTTCCTCAGAGGGATACTGCGCGCCGTCAATTCGGTGCGGGCCAGGCATCATGCGCCTCCTGTGCGGCTGCACGATGGGCTCACCCGCTACGCGAAATCGAGAGTGCGGGACATTTCGCGGGGCAGCGGACCGGGTGGAGGCCACAAGGGATTCCACCCGGTGAGGACGAGCGAAGTGCTCTACTGGGGCAGCAGCACTCGGCGACGCTCGGGGGTCGCCGATGCCCGCGAGGCCGTTGACCGATGGTACACAGAGGCGCCGGAATACGATTTCGACAATCCGGGTTTCAATCCGCGAGCAGGCCACTTCACTCAATTGGTATGGAGACGGAGTGCCCTCATCGGTGCCGCGCGGGCCGTCGGCGGAGCGCCGGGAAAGTACGAGACGTATATCACTGTCGAGTTCGAGAACCGGGGAAACATCGAAGGGGAATTCATGCACAATGTCTTTCCCGCTGCCCGCAGGGCTCATCGGCTCTTCCTCCGGTAGGCGTCCACACCGTCAGGACGCCGTCCTTCGGGGCCCCGAGCGCGGGCCCCGGTGAAGCGCCGCGTGAAGCGTCCCGTAAAGCGCCCCGTGAACATTCCTGTCGATGCCGACCGGGAACACCGGAACAACGGGAACACCGCAGATGACAAGGGGTGCCGGTGACTGGGTCGACCGCCCGGTCCACGCGCATCCAGCGGGAACACGGGCCTGGATCCCGCCCGCGTGGGTGAACCGAAGACGCCGCCACGGCGTCATCCTTCGCCCTCCCGGACCTCCTTTCGTGCGTGAGAGGCGTCCGGGCAGTGGGCGTCGCCGTGTCAGAAAGGCCCGACTGTGCACCCGAATCCGACATCGCGTCGCTCCGGACCCCGGGTGAGCGTGCTTGCCCTGGGAAAGCGGCCATCGGCGCAGACCATCGGTCTCGGAGCGGCAAGGCCCGCACAGGCTCCCTACCTCCGGTTCGCGCTGGCTGCGGCCCTGCTCTTCACCGCCGGCGCGCTCTTCACCTTCAACGAGTGGTTCCGCTCGGTCGAGGCCGCGCTGGGCGAGTACGTCGTCGGACTGACCACCACCGGGACCACCAGTCTGGACTGGGACCAGGCGGTGACCTACTTCGGTCTCGGCACCCAGCACGCGATGGGGCTGAGGATCACGGCGGGCTGCAGCTCAGCGATGCTGATCATCCCGCTTCTCCTGGTCGGTGCCGGTTTCATGCTCAGCCGTCGCTCCACCGTCGCACGCATTCTGGCCGGAACGGCCGTCGGTGCCGCCCTGCTCGTCCTGACCAACCAGCTGCGGTTCGGCCTGATCGCCTCGTTCTCCCAGAAGTGGGGTTACGAGGGATTCGGTTGGGCGCACACCGTGGTCGGCTCCCTCGTCAGCCTGGTGGGTGTGGCCGTCTCGGTGACGGTCCTGCTGCTGGTGGCGATGCGGCGCCGAGAACCGCTTCCCCGGTTGAACGGAGCGCCTCGGTGACCCAGTTCCAGGAGAGCGGCTTCGTCGGTCTGGCGATGGCCCTCGCGCTCATCATCAACGGGGTCTTCACCCTCTATGTCATCCTGCTGGTCATCGCCTTCCTACGGGCCGAGCCCCAACGGCCGGGCCGCGCCCAGGACTTCGCCTGGCACTTCTTCATCCCATGCCGAGACGAGGAGAGCGTCGTCGGCGACACCCTCCGCTATCTGCGCGAGCACTACCCCACCGTGCACCTGTGGGTCATCGACGACGATTCCGACGACGCGACGGCGAGCATCGTCCGCGACCATGCGGGGCGTTCGCCGTTCGTGCACCTGGTGCAGCGGCGCCGCCCGGAGGCCCGTACGGGCAAGAGCCATGCGCTGAACGCCGCCTACCGGGCACTCGACGACTGGCTGCCGGCCGACACGGACCGCTCCTCGGTGGTCGTGGCCGTCTTCGACGCGGACGCCCGCCCGTCGGCCAATGTGCTCGATGTGTGCGCGGGGCCGAGCCTGTTCGGCGATCCGCAGATGGGCGCGGTGCAGATCGAGGTCCGCATGGTCAACAGGGACGTACGTGAACCGCTGCCGGACGGGACCCGGCTACAGAACTGGTTCGGCCGTACGCTCGTCCGGTTGCAGGACATCGAGTTCCGGGCGGCCATCTCCGCCATCCAGACGTCCCGGCGGACCACCAAGAGCGTATGCATGGGCGGGAACGGCCAGTTCAGCCGGATGAGCGCGCTGGACGAACTCGCGGGCGGCGAGCGGGCGCCCTGGCGCGGTTCGCTGCTGGAGGACTTCGAACTCGGCCTGCATGTCATGCTGGCCGGCCACCGCACCGGCTACGCCACCGAGGCATGGGTGGACCAGGAGGCCCTGCACAACCTGCCCCGCTTTGTGACACAGCGGACCCGTTGGTGCCAGGGAACCATGCAGTGCATGCGCTACCTGTCCAAGACATGGCGCTCGCCGTACCTCTCCAACGCCGGTGTCATCGAGATCTCGTACTACCTGATCCAGCCCTGGCTGTGGCTCGTGGGAACGGTCATCTACCCGCTGCCGATCCTGATCTTCCTGAACAACCTGGTGCTGTACCCCGAGAAGACCATGCGCTTCCTGGGGGCGGGCGGGGCCGTCCTGTTCATGCTGTACCTGCTCTTCGGCCTCGCGCAGTTCGCGGTCTGGGGCTACCTGTACCACCGGCGCTGCGAGCCCGCACAGGGACTGCTCCGGTGCATCGGCTGGGGCATCGCCTACGCCTCGATGATCTATCTCTTCTACGCCATCGCCTGGCGCGCGTTCGGGCGGCTGCTGAGCGGGCGCGCCGGCTGGGCAAAGACCCGCCGCAACGCCGAGGTCATCGTCGTCGGACCGATCGCCAAAGAGGTCTGACGAACCGTCACCAAGTACGACTGCGAGACAACACGACATGAGGGACATGCGAAAACGCCCAGCCCTGCTGTGTGCCGCCGGGTTTCTGCTGCTGACGGGGTGCGGGCCGGGCAACTCGGGTACGGCGGCGGTGCCGACCGTCATGCAGGCGGTGGGCACCTGTCACACCTTCCGCACCCAGCAGGAGATGATCCAGCCGAGCGACATCGCGCCTCCGGTGCCCTGCGATCGGCCACACCGCAGCGAGACCTTCCAGGTGACCTCCGTCGACGGCCAGTTCGCCACCTACAAGGAGCGGCCCGACCCGGAGCAGATCTCGGCATATGCGCAGGGACGCTGCTACGACGCCGACGCGATCAGAAGGTACCTGGGAGCCGGACCGCGGGACACCGTGTCCTTCTCGGTCTGGCCGAGGCTGCCGACCCGGGCGGAATGGGCCATGGGCGTACGCACTCTGCGCTGCGACCTGGTGCCTCCGGTCCAGGAGGCCAGGCACGGGCCACTCGTGGCCTTCTCGTTCCGCGAGGTGCTGGAGCAACCCGAATCCTCGGCCGTGCGCACCTGTGAGCACGGCGGCGCGGTCGTCACCTGTGATCATCCGCATGACCGCGAGGAGGTCGCCACCTGGCAGGACCTCGATGGGGCGGTGCGTCCCGAGGACGCCCAGACGGTTGCCGCGAACGTGTGCAAGCCGGTCGTGGAGGAGTTCCTCCAGGCCAAGCTGACCAGCAGACCAGATCTCATGATCAAGGCCCATACGCCGGGCAAGGACGAATGGATGAAGGGTGTGCGGGCGGTGAAGTGCGGTGTCGGCCCGGCCGATCCGAACACGACCGTCGTCGGCACCCTCAGCGGGTGGGCGAGGGGACGGGTATGACCACGTCTGAGGCACGCGCGGCGGTGGCAACGGCCGCAGTACGCCTTCATCTGGTCGGTGAACCCGGCCGCCGGACGGTGCGAACAGCGGCCGCGGCCGCAGGGGTTGTCTGGACGACCGTGATGCTGCTGCGCCTGCTGCTGGGCGGGGTGGTCGGACTGGGGGACGACGGGAACGGCGACCGGCTGCTCTGCCTGTTCGGCGTGGTGAGCAACCACCCCTGGAACGCCGAGCCGTCGGCCCATGTCTATCCGACCTGGGTGCCTCACACCTATTACGGTGAGGCGTGCGGTGTGAAGGAGTCGGGCGAACCGTATTACTCGTCACAGCTGTTGGTGCTGGGGCTCGCCAAGACGCTGACGCCGTTGCTCGGTCTGCCCGGCGCGCTCGATCTGCGTGCGGCCGGCATCCTGCTCGCGCTGGCCTTCGGCGCCATCATCGCCCTGCTGGTCGCGCTACTGCCGGGCCCCCTGTGGTTGCGGCTGGTGGCCACGGCCGGCTTCGGCCTGGTCATGTGCGATTCGGCCTTCGCGAGTTTCTTCATCGCGCCCTACAGCGAGGTGGCCGGGCTGGTGGGCTTTCTGCTGCTCTGCCCGGCACTGCTTCTGCTGTGGCGGCGCCCGACCGCACCGCTGAGCGGCATTGTGCTGACCACAGCCGCCGCGCTCTTCACCATGACGGCCAAGACCCAGATGATCTCGGTGCTGCCCGTGGCCATGCTGGCGCTGCTCTGGTTGCCGAGCGTGCGGCGCAAGGGCGGCGAGAAGTCGGCCGCCGAGGACGGCAACCCCCGCCGGCCCTTCAAGCGGTGGCTGGCAGTGCGCTGGCCCGCCCTGATCGCGTGTGTCCTGCTGTGCGGGGTGGCCGTCGGATTCACCGCGACACAGCCCAAGCGGCTCAATCAAATCGTCTGGTACGACGCCGTGTTCGCGGAGATGCTGCCGCACAGCCCGGATCCGGTGGACGACTTGAAGGCCCTGGGCGCCGATCCCCGGCTGGTCACCGCCATGAACAGCCGGATCTTCGATGCCAACTCAGCCGCCAGGACGCCGTACTGGGACGATTACAAACAGAACGTCACGCCTGCCAAAGTCATGATGCACTTCCTGAAGAACCCCAGTCGGTTGGTCGCCATGGGGGCACGCGGAGTGCAGGGCATGACCCAGCTGACCCTCCACCACATCGGTTCCTATCCGTCCGACTCCGGTCATCCGCCCTTTGCCAAGGAGCGGCGGATCGCGGTGGTGACCAAGGTCTTCGAGGGCTTTAGGGCGGTACCGGCGCTGATTCCGTTGCTGTGGCTCGGCACGATCGTGCTCGGGGCCGTACTCGCCAGCCGGACCTGGGCTCGGCAATCGGCCCGCGCCGTGGGCCGGTTGACGGTCTGTGTGGTGGTCACCCTGCTGCTGCAGTTCTGGATGGTGGTGCTGACCGAGGGAGCCTCCGACCTTCATAAGCACATGATCGGTACGGACTTTCTGACGGCCCTGTGTATGCCGCTGGCCGCGCTCTGCTTCTGGCTGCTGTACCGAAGGGAGCACGCGCTGGCGCCCGAGCGGCCGCAGGCCGGGTGACGACGCGGCTGCCGGGTGGGCATCGGCCAGGGCCGATACCCACCCGGCTCTCCGCGTTCAGGGGCGTCTGTTGCGGTGCTTCAACGACGAGGACCGCAGCAGCAGGGCGCCGACGACGAGCAGTGCGACGGCCAGCAGGACGAAGATCTCCGTCTGTCCCAGGCCGGTCGCGGCGAGTGCCCCACCTCCCCCGACCGCGCCTCCGACGCCCCTGCCGATGCCGGGGCCTCCGTACATGGCCGCCGCCTCCCTTCTGATGTGACCTGCTCCACGGGCGCCACGGCGGGTGCACGATCCCTGCCGCCGTGGCGCCCCCTACAAGACAGAGGCTCCGTCTACGCGGACATGACGCGTGAAAGTTGACGCCCGGCGCGGGGCCGGTCTCGGGGGCGTGACGGCTTGGGAGGGCGTCGTTCCGGGTCTGCGGGTAAGGGCCGGACGATGGCATGGGGTGTCGCCGGGGCTGGTTGCGACGCCGCGTGGCCGACCCCGCCAGGTATGTGTTCCTCCGCCCCGGCCCTCGTTGCCGTGCACCTTGCCGTGCGCCTTGCTGTGCACCCCAAATCCCCTGTGGCCATGGGCAGTCCGACCGGGTGAGGTTTTGCCCCGATATCGGGCTCTTCGAGTCATATCTGCACGTTCCTTCGCTCTAGGCAGAACAGCGAGGACATCGCGCGGTGAGTGGATCGCCGGAAACACCGTACGAGCGGAGGGATTTCGTCATGTCCGACACCGGTTCGTCTTCTGGTGAGCCTGCAGCATCGCAGGCATCGGCCTCGATGGCATCGATGGCATCGGAGGCATCGGAGGCATCGGAGGCATCGAAGGGGCGTGGCCGCCGGGCCCGGCGCATCATCCTGATCGGAACGGCGGTGGCATGCGCGGCGGGGGCCATTTCCACATCATTCGCGCCGCCCAGAACGGTTTCGGCGTACCCTCCCGCGGCAGGGGCGCATCCCGACAGCGCCGCCCCCGCCCCGTCGGGCCCGGCCACCAGCGCCCCGGGGCCCGCGCCCGAAAAGCCCGCCGCCGATGACGACGCGGAACGCACAACGCGTCGCGTGGGCGCGGTTTCGGTCACCGCTCCGGCTGACGCCGCGCACTCGGACCTGCCGGCTCTGGCGCTCGATGCCTATCAGCGCGCCGCTGACGAGCAGGCGATCCGGACACCTGGCTGTCATCTGCCGTGGACGCTCCTCGCCGCCATCGGCCAGGTCGAGTCCCACCATGCGCGGAACGGAGCCCTCACCAGTGAGGGTTTCACGACGTCCCCGATTCTGGGGCCGGTGCTGAACGGCGGACCGTTTGCCGCGCTGCGCGACTCCGACCAGGGGAGATTCGACGGCGACACCGCCTGGGACCGAGCGGTGGGGCCCATGCAGTTCATCCCCTCCACATGGAAGCGCTGGGGAACCACCACCCGCCCCACTCTCGACGCCGATCCGAACAACATCTTCGACGCCACCACGACGGCGGCCGCGTATCTGTGTGCCGACCATCGCGATCTCAACGATCCGCGGCAGCTGAACCGGGCCGTCCTCAGCTACAACCCCTCCGAGACCTATCTGCGAGATGTGCTGGCGTGGAACTCCGCGTACGCCACCGGGCATTCGACTACGGCCGCGGCCGTGCCCGCCGTCGACAGCACCGGGTCCGGCCCCGGCGTTCCCGTGAACGGACGGCCCGCACCGTCGGCGTCGGCAGGTCAGGTGGTCACTGCCTCTCTCCCCCGGCGCACGGGCCCGGGTGTGCGGGTCTTCGGTCCGGCCGGAGGCTCGAAGGGCGCCCCGCAGCTCCAACTCCAGCCGTCGGCTTCGGCGTCGGCGCAGAACGCAGGAGCGGGAGCAGGAGCGGGCGTGGTGCCGGGAGCAGGAGCAGGAGCGGCGAAGCCGTCGACCGCCGTGGGGCAGGCGGCCGCTCCACAGCAGCTCCCGCCGTCCGGGGGCGGTGTTCCCGGCCAGGCGGTGCCACCGGCCGGCGCTCCGGCTTCCGGCCCCCGGCCGGACCGTACGGGGCATCCGTCGCCCGAGACGGGCCCCGACGCACCGCACACACCGGCTCCCCGATCCCCCTCCGTCCTCACCCGTGCCACGGCACAGCTCGGCGGGCTGCTGCATCACCTCGGCCAACGGATCCTCGGGTAGTCGGCGGTGAGGGGACGGGTGGGTACGTGTTCGACACGGACCGTGGTGACGGCGCGGTCGGATGGCTGTGCAGTGGTGTGACTGTGCAGTCGGATGGGTGTGCACCCGGATGGCTGTGCGGCTCGGTTTCCGGGCGTCCGGCCGCCGCAGCGGTGGCTTCACCGCCGTAACCGCGGGAAAGCACCCGTACGGCAGACATCGCGGTCGCCGTCTTCTGCGTTGACCGACCATGAATCCCCTGCCGGACACCCGTACCCCGATCTACGACGCCCTCTGTGTGCAATGGCGCGCGGATTTCCGTTCCGTCCCCGGTGAGCGAGGACCGGAGGACGTCTGGTCCGCGCCCTCCTTCCAAAGCAGCACCCCCGTCGACCCCGCGTCGCGGTCCCTGGAGCAGGGCCACCACGCAACGGTGCCCCGGCAGTTGGCCGGCCGGGGCGCTCGCGGAGGCATCCCGGTGGCCGCCTCCTCTCCTCCGTTCTTGTACGGCGGTCAGGTGCACGCCGGCCCGCCCGTCGCCCCGGCGAGGTAGCCGACGGACCGTCCGCTCCGCATCACGCGGTCGGCCGGTGCGATCGTCGCCTCGTCCACACCGGGTGACCGAACCGGTTGACCGAACCGGGTGACGTCATCCCCGACGCCCGGCCGCATCTGTATAGGGGCATGCCGTCGCGAGGACGTGGGAGGGGCGCCGCCGCTTGTGCCACGGCCTCGCCACCGGCCGTCCGGGCCCGAACGGGTCTTTGACACGTGACGAGTTGGGAGGAGCAGTGAGGTTCCACGAGCATGCTGTTCGTGAGCTGATCGAGGCTTTGGTACCCGCGTCCAACGAGGACCTCATGACGGCGACCCGGCTGGTCGAGTTCATGAGCACCCACAATGTTTTCGGCGCTCTCGGGGTCACCGACGTGTGGCTCGCCTCGGACGGCCCCGACGCCCATCGGCTGGAGGTCAACATCCAGGGGTGGGGCGTCTACCAGTCGACGGCCCTGTCCCTGAAGTCCGCTCCGTGGCTCAAGGCGCATCAGCTGGGCGCCAAGTTGGATCTGCGGGCGGCGGCCGAGGGTGTCTACTGGATCGTCGCGCGGGTCGTGGAGTCCGTGGGCCTGGACGCCGAGGAGTATCTGCACGACGCGATCGCTACCTACCGTGTGGAGGTCGGGCGCGACGGAGGCGGGACGACGGTCCTGTTGGGCGGCCCCAGGGCGAAGGAGGCCCTCGTCATCGCGATGGGAGCCCTGAGCGTGGCCGCCGCCGAGCTGGGTCTGGACTGCGTACCCGCCGAGGCGCGGCAGCGGTTGGAGGAGCACGGCACATATGGCATCGGCCCGGTCAGTGTCTCGATCAGGCACTGCGTCAACGTCGGTCCGGCGCCGACGCTGAAGCGGCGGCCCGTGGTGGCCGCGGTGGACCGGTTCCTCGGCTGAACCGCTCTCGTACGTCTCGGCACGCGCACGCCACCGAAGGCGCGCGACCACATCTGATCTTCCGACACGGTAATAACACGGGAACATGTCCCCCGAACGCTGGATGTCTTGATGCTCACGGCGCTCGTTAGGTGACCGTGACGTGGAATGAAACGGTGTCCGCGAGTCGGGAAAGGTCACCCCTCGCATCGGTCGGTCCGAACTCCCCCGGTAACGGCCGCCCTTGGCTGGAGCCGGCCGAAGCGCAAGCCCATCTGAGGCGCTGCTCGATGCTGCTGGAGGATCTGCTGGACAGGACACGCAGGGCGGAGCAGGACTATCTGAATGCGGACGCCCATGGATGAGATCCGGGACAGGTCCGATCCCTACGGCGGTCAGTTCCCGCAGGACCCCCCATACGGCGCTCCGTCAGATCCGTACTGCGAGCAGTGCAACACACTTCAGGCGGGTTACTGCCGACACACCCCTGAGAGGGCGATGACCGGAGGCGGATGGGATCTCGACGCGGAATTGGCCCACATGCTGACCATGGAATCCACCGGGGGTCCGGCCCGCTCCACCCCGTCCGGGCACGACCCGTACCGGGATCCGGTCGTCCAGCCGCCCGCCGGACCGAGAAACCGCAGCCACGCCGGCGGGCCCAGGGTCAGACCGACCGCCATCCTGCTCACGACCATCGTCGTGTGCACCCTGGCCATGCTGGGCTGGTCCATCTCCTATTCGTACGAGCAACTGCGCACCGTCGCCTCCTTGTTCATGCCGCAGAGACTGGCGCGCTGGTGGCCGTGGATGCTCTACGGACCGTGGCTCGCGGCGGGCCTGTCCATCATGCGCGCTTCCCTGCAGCGTCGGACCGCCCGTTGGTCCTGGACCGTCATCGTGACCGCTTCCGTCGGGTCGGTCGCGCTCTGCGTCGGTAACTCCTCGAAATCCATCCTCATGACAGCCGTCGCCGGAATCCCGCCCCTCACCGCTCTGGCCTGTTTCCAGGAACTCGTCAGTCAGTTCTCACCGCGGTATCGCCCTCAGCACGCCATGCGCAGCACGAAACGGGGCCCTGTCCGGCCTTGATGGACAGGGTGTGCGCAGGCGCCAGGCTCATTCAAGGGGAACAGCGGAACAACGGGAACACACCAGGTCAGCCCCTGTGCGGCCGGGACACCCCAGATCCGCGCTCGCGGCGACGAAGGGGAACAGCCACTCGGCTCATCGATTCTTCCGCCGCGCACGCCGCACCCGCCCGGTGACGCGGTACACACAGAAAGACACACATCTCACCTTCATGTTCAGATTCATGCGTAAGGAACGGGCGCACCGGCGGGCCACGGAAGCGGGACGGCGCTTGCTCTCCCCGGACTTGACGCGGCAGCCGATGACGGACGGCATGCTCAGGCAGGCTGCTGCTGCTCGGCTGATCGGCGCGACCGACCAGCAGATCCTGATCCCCGTGGCCCTGCGCTACTGCCGTGCCGATCCGCTGGCGGTGCACATCGACTTCCCGTCCCTGGTGTCCCCCGACGGCGAGGACATGACGTGGTCGTTCGCCCGCGAGTTGCTGACCGAGGGCCTGCACCACCCCGCGGGCATCGGCGATGTGTACATCTGGCCCTGTGCCCCCGCTCACACGATCATCGAGTTCCGGGGCCTCGACGGCCGGGCCGTGGCCAAGTTCGACACGTCTGTCCTCCGTCGTTTCCTGTTGCGCTCGTACACGGTGGTCGACCGTGGCGGCGAAGACGTCGAACCGGCCCTGGAGGAGCGTCTGGCCGCTCTGCTGGACGGGGTCTGACGGCGGCAACGGCAACCCCACGGGGCCATCCGCCCGGTCGGGTCCGACCCTTGGGCCCGACGTTCCCCTCGTCACGGCGCGCGATAACCCCAAACGCCCCGACCCTGTATGACCTGACCTGGCGCGTTCCCGTTGTTCCAGTGTTCCCTCTGCCGGAGGCAGACTGTCTGCCCCCCCCTGCCGCCGTGCGGACGGACGGCACGCACCAGGCCAGGAACGACGCAAAGCCGGTAGCCCGGAGGCATGGGGCCACCTCCGGGCTACCGACACGGAACGGTCATTCTGTGGATGCTCGTCCCGCCAGAACGGTCTCGGACGATCCCCTGGTGGAGGAGGGGATCTCATCGGCCGCGCCCCTGCCGAAGACCAGTGTCCGAGCGCCCCAGAACCGCAGAACGGTCGCCAGCGCCATGCCGATTCCGGCGCCGGAGACGGTGTCGGCACGCTGCGAGGTCAGGCCCAGGCCATAGTGGCTGACGGCGAGACAGAGCAGTTGGACGAGCGCGCCGACCACGTGCACGGCGAGGAAGACGGCGTACGGGCGCAGGCCCTTGGTCCGTCTGTGCCGGTAGGTGCCGAGCGCGTTGCCGACGTAGGCGACCGTGCAGCCCGCCACGAAGGACAGGGCCTTCGCGGTCAGCGGGCCGAGGCCGGCGGGGCCGCGCAGCCAGAGGAAGAGGCCCAGGTCGACGGCGTACGCAAGGAGACCGGCACCGGCAAAACCGAGCAGCTCGCGCCGGCTCACCACTGGGCCACCGCCAGCCCGTACATCGCCAGCCACACCAGCCCGATCAGGGCCATGGCCCGATCGCGCAGGACGACGTCCTCGGGCTCGCCCGCGGTACCGCGGTCAGCGAACACGGCGTATCGCAACACCGCGAGGATGAAGGCGATCATCGACAAGTGGCGCCACGGCAGCACGCTCGCGTACGCCGTACCGCCCTCCAGGGTCCACATGCAGTAACCGAGAACGGCGACCGAGGCGGCCAACTGCCACACAAAGCGCAGATAACCCGTCGTGTACTCGTCCAGCAACGCCCGTGTGGCGCCCGCCTTTCCGGCCATCTGCAGCGCCTCGGAGTAGCGCTTCGCCGACACCATGAACAACGCCCCGAATCCCGTGGTGATCAGGAACCAGCGTGACAGCGGAATGCCCAGTGCGATCCCGCCGATCACCGCGCGCATCAAGAAGCCCGTCGTCACGATCAACAGATCGACGATCAGCACATGCTTGAGACTGACGCAGTACGCCATTTGCATACCGAGATATGCCGTCAGCAACGCCGAGACGGCCGGTGAGGTCAGCCAGGCCGCGGCAAGCGGTGCCAGAACCGCCAGGGCGCCCCCCACCGCGTAGGCCACCGGCACCGGTACCTGCCCGGCCGCGACCGGGCGGCGGCACTTGGTCGGATGCGCACGGTCGGCCTCGGCGTCACGCGCGTCGTTGACCAGATAGACCGCCGCCGCGCAGGCGGTGAACAGTACGAAGACGAGGGCCAGTTGGGTCAGGGCATGCGTCGACAGGAGTCGGCCCGCCGCGGCCGGTGCGGCGACCACCAGGACGTTCTTGACCCACTGTTTGGGGCGCGCGGTCCGCAGGAGCCCGCGTAAGAGACCGCGCCTTGCGGGGCGCTCAAGGCGCGGACTGTGCGCGCGTTGCTCAAGCCGCGCCGTGTCGGTCACTGGTTTCTCCCCGTCATCCAGCGCGATCCGAGGCGCGCCGTGAGCGCGCCCAGGACCGCGCCCGCGGCGACGTCGGAGGGGTAGTGGACCCCCACGACCAGCCGGGACAGACACATCGCAGCCGCCAACGGTGCCCACCCGGGCACCCCCAACGCCCCGAAAGCCACGGCGGCAGCCGTCGCGGAGGCGGCATGCGCGCTCGGAAAGGAGTGCCGCCCTACGGTGCGCACCAACGGCTCCACATGCGCGGGACGCGCACGGCGCACCACCCGCTTCACCCCCATGCTCGCCAGATGCGCGCCCGTGACCAGCACTGTCCCGCGCACCCACGAGCCGCGTCGCGTGCCGTCCACGGCAGCCCCGGCAAGCCCCGCGGCAAGCCATAACGCGGCGTGTTCACCGGCCAGGGACAAGCCCCGCGCGGCGGACGCGATGCGCGGATCGGCACCGCGGGCACGAAACACGGAAAGGATCCGGTGATCCATGCCGTCGAAGTAGTTCATGCCGTCGAAGTAGTTCATGCCGTCGAAGTGATCCATGTCGTCGAAGTGGTCCATGGGGACTCACTGTTCACGTGAAGACACCCGGAACCCGGGCAATACTCGACTAATTCCGACCAATCACCCGTTCTGCGGCACGGGATGCGCCGCCTCGATCCACAAGGGCAGCAGGCATCACACCCGATTGGCTGATCAGATCATTTCTGCCCTCAAAGGCGAATCTTCCCTCGAACGCGTGGTGTGGCTGGCTCTGGGATGATCTGAAGGCTCTATAAAGGGGTGACAATCCTTCACGCGATCACGGGAGTTCTTGCGCTGAGGCCCTTGAGTCACCGTGCCCTTCCTTCAGGCCCGGACGGCGCCCTGGCGGTACACGCAACAGTTGTTCGCCAGCCGTGCCCGATGCGCGATGATCCCTCATCCAGGAGCCGCCTTGTATTCCTCGGCCGGACACCACACACCGTCCGCCGGCCAGCCGGGCCAGCAGAGTGCCAATCCCACGACAGCCGCATTCGACGACCAGGAGTTGACTCAATTAGTTCGAAGCGGCGACACCGAAGCCTTCGCCGAGCTCTTCCATCGTCACCGTGCTGCCGCCACCCGGCTGGCTTCCCTGCACATCAGTGACGCGTACACGGCACAGGATGTGGTCGCCGAGGCGTTCTTCCGCGTGTTACAGGCACTCAAATCGGGTGGCGGCCCCTCCACCTCGTTCCGGAGCTACCTGCTGCGAGTCCTGCGCAATCTGGTGACCGAGTCGGGACGGAGCTCGGGACGACAGATGCCCGTGCCGGACGTAAGCGTCTACGAGGTGGAATACGCGGCGTCCGCCGGGAACGAAGCCATCAGGAACTATGAGCACGGATTGGTGTGGGAGGCGCTTTCTTCCCTGTCGGACAGATGGAGAACCATCTTGTGGTGCACCATCGTCCAGTCCCAGCAGCCCGCCTCGATCGCCGACACGATGGGAATCAGCCCGAACAGTGTCGCCGCTTTGGCCTACCGGGCCAAAGAAGGCTTACGACAGGCATACCTGTCCGTTCACCTGGACCAGAAGGGCCACTCCGGCCGGTGCTCCTACTATGTGGGGCGCCTGCCCGCATACGCCCGCGGCCGGCTCGGCGCATGCGGATCAGAAGAGGTGATGTCACACCTGGGCGGCTGCGATCCGTGCGCCGGTCTCTACCGGGAGATCAATGAACTGAATCATCTCCTGCCGGTCTGAGCGCATCATCCCGACCCGCATCTCGCGTGCACGAGTCTCGTGTGCACGAGATCTCTTCACCGCACCGCCCAAGCCGTACGCTGGGCGTTTTCAGGCTGCAAGGAATTCGATGAACTTGATCCGCCTGGCGATCCGGCAGGCCATCCGGTCACAGTGCCGCCACCGGGTGGGAGCCGTGCTGGCAGCAGGCAGCCGCGTGGTCGTGGCCAGTTCCAACAAGTACCGGAACTCGCCGCTCATCGATCACCTCAACAGCACCTTCCACGCGGAGGACGCCGCGCTCCGGCGCGCCCGCGGGGCTCCGGTGAGCATGGTGTTCGTGGCCCGGGTCAACGCCGCGTGCGTGCCGATACTGGCGCGGCCCTGCGCCCGCTGTGTCGACAAGCTCGCACAGGCGGGAGTGCTCCGGGCCTACTACACCGCCGGCCCGAACACCGTGGAGGTGCTGGAGATCCCCCCGATGCGTTCTCGGGCGGGGCCGGCCTGACATCGCGTGGCGAAGAACCCGTTCCGTTGTCCGGCGCCTGGGTGCCCTTGGCAACCCGCCCCCGCACCTGGCCCGTACAGCCGTCGGGCTCGGGGTCGGGGCTCGGGGGTCGGAGGTCAGGGGTCGGCATCGCTCATGCCGACGCAGCTGTGCGGGTTCACGCCCTCCGAACGCTCCGGTGGTCAGGGCACGGATACCGTCGCCTCGTCGCAGAGCAATCCGATACCCGGGTAGTACTTGCGCGAGTTGGAGAGGATCATCTCCCTGGGTGAGGCAAGACCGGCCAGCTCTCGCGCTCGTTGGGCGAAGGCCCGGGAGGACATGGCCGTGGCTCCTTCTTGTTCGCACCACGCTCGGTACGCCGCGTAGAGACCGGCCTGCTCGACCCGGCAGTCAGGGCCGTGGCCGCAGCACTCGTCGAAGAAACGCCCCGTGTGGTCCTCGGTCTCCGCGTACGCCGTGGTGGCGATGCGCACCCGTTCGGGACCGGTGAGATCCCGGTCCCCGCCGAGGTAGCGACGAGCGCCGTCGGCGAGCCAGCCGAGGATGCCGGGCCCCTCCTCCGTGACGAGGATGTCGGCCAGGTTGTCGATCTTCCGGTCGTCGGAGACGACCCGTTCGAAAGGGATCAGCCGCATGCGGCGCCAGAACGCGAAGCCGCCCGTACCGACCTCCGGCCGGTGGTTGCCCAACAGCCAGAGCTTGTGCGTGGGTTCGAAGCTGAAGAAGTCCTGCCGCATCCGACGGGCCTTGATCCGGTCACCGCCGGTCAGCAGCTTGACCCGGGCCTCGTCGAACCTGTCCCCCAGCTTGACCTCGGAACACACGATGACGCGGCGACCGTGCAACTCGGCGAGATCGGTGGGGTGGCCTTCGTAGGGCCGGGCCATGAGGAAGCCGGGTGGGGCCGCGTCGGCGTAGTCCCCGAGCAGCTTCATCAGGACCTCCAGCAGGACGGACTTGCCGTTCTTGCCCGCACCGAACAGGAAGGGCATGACCTGGCCGCCGACATCGCCGGTGATGGAATAGCCGAGCAGCAGTTGCAGGAAGCGGATCATCTCCTGGCCTTCGTCGCCGTCGCCGAAGGTGTCGGCCAGGAAACGCCGCCAGCGTGGGGTGCACACCTGCCGGGGGCCGACCATGGTGGAGCGGGAGTGGAAGTCCTTGGCCGGATCGGGTCTCTTCAGTCTGCCGGTGCGCAGGTCGACGATGCCGTCGGGCGTGCACAGGGCGTAGGGATCGGCGTCCAGCAGGGCAGCGTTCAGCACCATGCCGGGGGCGGACCTGGCCTGTACGAGCATGGAGTTGATGCCGGAGGTGGACAGGGCGCGGCGGCGGTGCCGCCGCAGGGCTTCGGCGCTGTGCAGGCCCCTGGCATCGGTGACGGCGATGCTTTCGGCGAGGTCGCCGGCGGCCCACAGGACGGTGTCGTCCTCGTCGATCTGCCAGCGGGTGCCGTCCCAGCGGTACCAGCCGAGGCCGGGCACGTACTGGTAGTCGCCGGCGTACAGCTTGACGAACAGCTTCGCCATGCCGCGATCACTGAGCGTGTCGGGCAGCAGGCCGTGCCCGCCCGCCCGCTCGGCGCGTGCCCCGTGGTCGGCAACCGGCAAGAAATTCAGGGGAGTTGGCTTTTGGGCGAGGATCTGGGCGGCGACGGCCTGGGGGTCGAAGTCGAACAGGACGTTCTCGTTGCCGGGGACCGTCACGAGCGGCTCCCGGGGTGCAGGGGTCGCTGCGCCGCGGCGGCCGGGCCACCGCCGGCCCGGCCGCGCACGGCGACATCGTCGAGTACGGCGACTTCGTCGAGTACGGACCTGAGCGTGCCCCGCACGCGTGCCCGCCCCCCACCGGCGAAGACCTGGCGGACGGGGCCCCCGCGGGGCGTACCGCTACGGGAGCCGCGTACATGGCCGGTGCGTTCGAGCTCGTGCGCGAGCCAGGACGGAAGAGGGGCGGGTGCGCAGGCGCCTTCCAGCAGGGTGTAGGTGCCGTGGCCGGTGATGGTGCCGGGCGCGACGGTGTATCTGCCGTGTGCGCGCACGTCGACCTGCCAGGCCAGGGCGTGCCGGGCAGCGGTGTCGGCGGAGCACTGCCAGCGGCGGTTGTCGGCGACGCGGTACCAGACGTGCAGGCCACCGGACGGGGTGCGCACACGGAGGGTGCCGGTGTCATCGGCCGGACTGGGCTGGTTGCGCAGGGCGGCCAGGACGGCCAACGTGTGGAATCCGTTGCGCAGTCCGGTGAGGTCGACCTGGCTGCCGATCTGGATTCCGGGCAGGAGCCGGTCGGGGGCCGGATGGTGCGCGGGGTGAGCGTCGATGTCGATGACCACCAGGCCGGCGGGGCCGCAGGCCACACCGACGCCGAACCCGGGGTGGGCACCCCACCAGTCCTCGATGCGCTGGAGGTCGCGGGTGGCGGCGTGTGGGCCGTGGCACCAGCGGCCGGCGGCCGGGCAGGCGCACCGCGCCGCGGTGTGTCCCGGCCTACGGCAGCTGATGCAGTCGGGGGCCGGTGTGTCGCCGCCGGGTGCGAGGGGGTGCACGGGCCAGCCTCGGTAGGCGCACCATCTGGCGATCAGCAGTGACTGCCGGGGAGCCGCCAGGGCATGCGGGAACTCCTGTCGTGAGCCGCAATGAGAAAAAGGCAACTCAGCAGGCATGTAGTCCCTCTATCAGTGACTGAAGCGACTCAACGTCGGACGCAGATTAGCGAAGCCGCGGTGCGATGACGCGGACTCGGATGCAAACGGAGCAGCCATGCCGATCATATGATCCGCGGCAGATGTCTACGGCTGTCGAATGCAACGGACGGGACCGCGGGTCGCTCGGCGACCGCCTCTTGAATAGGAACGAGAAACCCCAGATGACAGGGGCTTTTCGGGCCCCGGCGGCGAGTGCGGCGACCAGAGCCTCGCGCAGGGGAAACACGCGTGCACGCGACTGTGTTCAGCTACCGAATTCACAGTCGCTTCAGTCACTGCCGAATGCCCGGCCACCCTCATGACCTGCGCGTTCCATCCGCTCCGTGGCGTGACCGAGCCGGTCTGACGGTCGCCTTCCCCCGGTCGCCGTCTGTCCGGCCGACGGCGACAGAGAGCCGGGAACCGTCGCTCGGCCACGTCACATGGATGGTGAAGATCACCCACCGGCGGCAGTGAGTGGACGGTTGTTCGGGAACTCGGGGCGAGACCTCGAAAGGCATGCCCACCGGTCACCGACTCACAGATTCACACAACTTCACCCGCGCGAACAGAGGGTTCCTATTTTCGATATGTGCCGCCGAACCGAGAACACCAGTTCGCTGGAATCAAAATGCCGCCACTGATACTTTGCCGCCGCGTCCCGGACACACATGCCGCCGGGCGGAGGGGCCGCGTACATTGAGTGTCCTTCTTCGTCCTGCTCGTGGGAGCCCCAGATGTCAGGCATTCACCCGGTACGTGCGTCGTCGCCGGACGGTCACCGTAGTGCCCTCCGCGGCATGGACAGCGAGGTGGCGGTGGGTGATCGGCGGTGCGCGGTGCCGAACTCCCGGGCAGGAGGCGCAAGATGACGCCTCCCGCCGTGGCCGGACGGATCGAGCATGCTCCGCTGCCCCAAATGGATCGGCCGTTCTGTACACGTATCGCCTTCAGTTTTCCGCGCACGCCGGTCGGCGTGGCTGAGCAGCCGGTAGCCGGGGACCTGGTGCGGGTCGGCGAGATCCGGCGGATCTGCGGTGTGCGGCTGCGGACTTGGGGACTGGAGCGGTTCGACGACTCCGTACGACTGCTGCTGAGTGAGCTGGTCACCAACGCGATCTCGCACGGCTCCGGCAGCCGGATCGGCGTGCGCCTCTCGCATACCCCGGGACAGGTGCGGATCGAAGTGCGCAGTGGTCCGGTGCGCACCTTGACGGCCCGCACTCCCGGCCTGCTCGACGAGGACGGACGAGGTTTGCTGCTCATCGACGCGCTCGCGGACGCCTGGGGTGTCGATGACGACCACTGGGTCTGGTGCACCGTCGCCACCACCGCACCGTCGCCATCACGTCGAACGGGGGCCGACAAGCCGTCGCCATCACGTCGAACGGGAGCTGACAAGCCATGACACGGGTGCCGTTCACTCGGTGCGGGGCGTCACCTGTTCAGATCACCTGTTCGTCACGCTGACCGGAGCACCGGCGTCTTACCTGCATGTCCCCCTCCGAAGACGGAAGGCACGTGAGGCAGATGAACAGGCGTCTTTCAAGCCGGCTACTTGCGATCGCGCTCACGGCAAGTGGTGTGACCGGAGGCTCTCTCGGGCTACTGGGCGCGCCGCAGGCTGTCGCGGCACCGGCCGCGGACGGTTTCGCATGCGACGGTCAGATCTTCCAGTCGGCCGGTTCCACCAGCGCCGTCAAGCTCTACACGGGTACGGTCGGGCCGGGCACCGTGTCGTTCTCCCCGCTCGGGCCGAACGGTCCGGGCTACAACGCCATCGGGGTGGACCCCGACACGCAGTACATCTTCGCGATGCGCCGCGACAACAACCACCTCCTGCAGATCAACAGGACCGGCTCGGTGAAGGATCTCGGCGCGATCGCCGGCCTGCCGTCCACCGCGAACTACTACATCGGTGGATTCGACAAGGCGGGCGACTTCTACATCGCCGGCAACAAGACCCCCCTGTACAAGGTCGACACGAACAAGCGAGTGGTCGTCTCCAAGACGGCCCTGAGTTCTCCGCTGGGCGGGGGCGTCGGCGACATCACCTACTCGGCGGGCTTCTTCTGGAGCGCGACGATCGACGGCGGCATCCAGCGCATCAACCCCACGACGGGCAAGGTCGACACCTTCTCCGGCATGGTGCCGGCCACCAAGCAGGGATACGGCGGCGCCTTCACCTACGGCAACAACGATCTGGGGTTCTTCGACAACGGCGGCACCCTCTACCGTGTCGCCGTGAAGAACCCGGCCAATGCGGCACCCACGTTCACACTGGTGTCCTCGCAGGAGGCGACCGCGGCCGGCGCTGTCGATGCGGCCGCGTGCTTCGTGGCGCGGGCCGACCTCCAGGTGGTCAAGGTCGGGCCGCTTCAGGTCAACGCCGGTGATCCGGTCACCTACCAGATCATGGTGACGAACAACGGCCCGGCCGAGTCCTCGGGTTGGACCGTCAACGACACGCTGCCGACCGGGCTCCGGAACCCGACCACCGCCACCCCGGGCTGCACCATCGACGGCTCGCAGCTGTCCTGCACCGGCGGGGCCCTGCCCGTGGGCGAGAGCGCCGCCATCACCGTCACCGGCACGGCGCCCGTTCCCGGCGGTGTCACGCTGGACAACACCGTCACCGTCCGCGGCAACGACCCCGACCCCAAGCCCGAGAACAACACCTCCGACACGACCACCGAGGTGGTCGATGTCCCGCTCATCGACCCGGCCGTGGGCGCGGCCACCGCCGCGGGTGTGAGCGCCCTCGCGACCGTCATCCTCCGCCGCCGGCGGAGCACCGGCGAGGAGAGCGGTAAAACGGCCTGCTGATCGTGCGCGGGTAACCTATTTCGGGGGCGGAAGGAACCCGTGTCCGAGGCGGTCGGATCGAAGCATGGGAGCTTTCTCTCCGACCGCCGGACATGGGCGGAACACCGCCCCCTCTCCATTGCACTGCTCCTGTTCCGGAGACCATCGGTGCAGGCAGCGCGCTTGTCCGACGGCCGAGAAGCAGCACCAGGCACGCCGCGCACTATTGACATCCTGTCGATAGCGATGTCATATTCATGACCTTTTTGCTGGTTGAAGAAAAGTTAAAAAGTTCACTCGTAACTGCCGTGTCGGTAGCGCGTTGATCTGTCCATGAGGGTTTTCCAGGCGAGGCTCCACAGAGCGCCGAGCCGCACTCCACCATCAACGAACCGCACCCTGGCCGGAGACCCCTGCCGGGTATCGCCCCTGCTCCGGCGTCAGACAGCCCTCATCGATCAACCGCACGCGCACCGGGAGGAACCGCATGAGAGAGTCCACGAAGGATTCGAGGTGGCCATGCCTCAAGGGAAAACTGGAAGCCGGTATCGGCCACTACATGGCCGCCGTGGCGGAGCGCCTCCTCACCGACGGACTGCCGGTCACATCCCTTTATGCTTTTGCCGCTTACGACGAGCGGGTAATCGATGACAACGATATCGAGGGGAGCATTCACTTCAACAAAGCCTTCCAGGTCAGTCTCAACGGGTCGGCGGAGTCCTTCCTGCACTGGGTCGGTACGTCGGGCTGGTGCTATCGCACCATCCACCATGGGCCGTGCGTCGGCTCCCTTTCCGAGCATGCCCGCTGGCTCAGCGCGGGGTTGCTGCCCTCTCCCGACCGGGTGGCCGCTTTTGTCTCCGCCGTTCGCGTCGATCCGGACACCGCGGGAAGCAGTGAGCGTCCTTACTATCGGACCTCCTGCGATCAACTGCACGAGCTTGCGGCCGGTTTCAGAAGGTTTGCACCCGGAACGCAGCACACCCCGCTCGCCCATGTGAACCATGAATACCGCTTCGTGGAGGCGCAGGGCGCCGCGTACCGCGACCGCGTCCTGAAGGCGCTGACCTCCGGAGACGACCGGGTCCTCTTCCTGCCCATCCGGAACAGTGAACTGCACGCCTTGATGGACTTGTTGGAGTACACCGAAGTCATCGCACCGCTTACCGGACCCCATGACCTCGCCCACAGTCTTGCGCAGGATCTGACGCTGAGGACCCCGGGGGACCACCGCAGCGTGCACCGGCACGGCCGGGCACGTCTCCTCGCCGTCGAACAGGGAGACCACCACGACCAGCACATGTAGCCGCAGGTGGTGCGGACGGGCCGGCCGGCCCTGGTACCTGGCGGACGGGGACGAAGATGGTTCGTCCTCTCCTGTTCCATGACCTCCTGCTGCCGGGTCGGCGGCCGCAGCGGGAGGTCACGATCTCCTTCCTGGCTGGTTCCTGGCTAGTGCCCCAACAGGCAACGTTCGCCCCGTCGCGACGCCCGGCACGCTCCCCCGAGCTCTTCGAGCAGGGGGCACCCCCACTCGCCGCACCGGGCGCAGGCCCAAGTACGTCCAGTTACGAGGGCCTACACCCGGCACGCCGAGAGAACGCACCGGACGCCGCTCCTTGACGGGCAAACGTCACCTGCCGGGGCACTAGAAGTCCCAGATCAAGTCCGGTTTCAGAAGCAGAAGTCGCAGGTTTTCCGCGCCAACTCGCACGCGGTGGGAGGCAATCCGGTCCTTCTGGCTGTTGTTGCGCAGGATCGCGTCGGCCTGGAGCAGGGCGTCGGGCAGGGAACGGTCGACGTAGCAGTTCACCCGGGAGTCCCCGCTGGCCTTGAGCAGCATGTTGAGGTTCTTGGTGGTGATGCCCAGGGCGGGGCCGCGCTGGGGGAGCCAGTAGGCGGCGGGCCCCTTGCCTTCCCAGCCGCTGCCGTCCCGCTTCTGGACCAGGCCCTGGTCCTGTTCCACCTGTCCGGAAACCGCGGGGCCTACGACGCCCTTGTCGTCCCGGATGTGCAGCCGACCCCGCGAGAAGGCCCGGCGCAGGACTTCGCCGACGGCCGTGGCCACTCCGTCCTGGGCGGTGCTCTGCGCGTCCATGCAGGCGGCCTGCCGGGCCAGTGAGGCGGCGAGCGGAGCGGCCACGACATCGACCAGGTCGGACATGTTGGTGTCGGTGACCGCCGCGACCAGGCCGAGGCCCGACAGCATGGCGGCCGCGGCGGTGATGACGCCGTCCATCGTGTCGCCCGGCTCCGGCAGCACCGCGTCCACATGGGGGCTGAGCTGTTCGAGGGCCTGTTTCTCCAGCTCCGCGAGATGGCCGTCGGCGTCCGGGAGGGCGTGGAGATGGGCGATGATCCTGTCGCCGAGGGTGCGAAGGGGAACGGTGAGGCTCTGTCCGCCGCCGGATTTGTACCAGCGCCAGTCGACTTCGCCGCCGTCTCGCGAGAGATAGATGACCACCGAGCGCCGGTACAGCGATTCCTGCATGGTGGGGGGCAGCATCTGGGCGGCGATGACGGGAATGGAACGGATCCGGTTGGCCGGCCGGGCCGTCAGATCGCGGTTGCGCCGCCCCTTGATCTCTGTCGCGTTCCCTGCGGCACGGATCACGAGTTCGAGCTTCTTCTCCATCTCGCGCATCTGTGCAGCGGACGATGCCCGGGTGAGCGGGATGTCGTCGAGCAGGGTCGGCATGTCCCCTTCGAAATCGAGTGCGCACTCGATGTCCGTGGCGGTGCTGCTCATGCCCTTGGTCGGTACGGGGGGCCAGGCGTGGGGCCGGGAGGTGAGCAGAAGACTGCGAGCGGTGTTGGCGGCCGATGTCTTGCCCGAGTTGGGTGCGGCGTCGAGAACGAACGCCGCCGAGACCGGGCGCAGCGAGTAGGCGAGGGAACGGGCCCCGACCGCCAGCGCCATCAGGGAGGCCCAGCCGTGGCCCGCGATGTCGTCGACCGCCTGGCGGCACTCTTCGTCGGTGGCGGTGCGCTCAAGGGGGGCGGCAGCCTGTCGCAGGGGTTCAGGGGCGCCGATGACGCGGACGGAGCCGCCGCAGGGGTGGCTGCGGCCGTCCGCGTACACATAGGTCAGGCCGACGGTCGGCAGACGGTGCCATCCGGTGTGGGCCACCACGGGGGTACGGGGCAGGCGTTTGCCCTGGTCGGTGATGATGTTGATGAGGACTTCACGGATGGCGCGCGAAGCGGCGCCGCTGTCGTCGCTGAAGTCGTTCCAGCCGTCGGCGGTGCGCAGGTCCGAGAGGCTCTTGGTGAGGGTGTCCGCTCCGATGGTGATCGTGTAGTAGCGACCGGCGGACTTGCCGTCCTCGCCGATCAGCACCAGGCGTTCGGAGACGTAGGGCGCCCAGTCCAGGACGACATCCCAGCCTCCTTCCTTGCCGCGGTTGGCCTTCCAGACCGTGCCGTAGTCCTCATGGGCCTCGTAGTACCAGCCGGCGGATCCGATGACCGGACGGCCCGGAGGGCCGTCGCCGGGGTCCCCCGCTCCTTCTCGGACCGGGGAGAGGTGATCCCGGCCGCGGTGCGCGAGGTCCTCCGCCTCCCTGTCCCGCGCGTAGCCGTCGTACGGTGCCACGGACAGGCCGCCGGCGAAGGTCTCGACCGTCATCGGTCCTCCTCCCGGAAGACGATCCGGGGAAGTTGCCGGGCCTGATCCTGGACGATGTCGGCCAGCAGGTCCTTGAGGGCGAGGCTCTCCCAGATGTCGACGGCCGTGAACTGCTCCCAGCCTTTTCCGTCCGGGAGGTCCCGGTCGCAGAGCAGGGCCAGTTGTCGGTTTACCCGGACCACAAAGTGTTGCCTGTGGCACGTGCCGTCGGCGTCCAATGCCACGAGCCTGGCGAGTACTTCCGGGCACCAGGTGAGGACTTGTGCCGTCCGCCCTTCGGATCGGTTCCAGACGCCGCCCTCCTGACGCTCCGTCGGAATGGCGTACCACCAGCCATGACAGCCGGGAACGGCCGTCATGGCGGGCCCAGTTCCTTCGCCCTGGTGCGGAGTTGCCGTGAAAGTGATGTTGAGGAGACTTGGCTGTCCGCTCCCCCGAATTGCCGCAGACATGGGTATTCTCTTTCTCCTAGCAGTGGTTCGTCACCTTTGGGTTCCATGACCGAACATGGGACCGGTGGGTGAACTATCTGTTGACACCGGCCCGATGCTTCTTTGGCTGAGGTGCGGCGGGCCGGTGTCTTCCTACCTAGGCAATTGCCGTTGTGTCAGTGCTCTCTTCCTCGAATCTGGCGCGCATGATCTCCCACACCAGGGCCTGAAGCTCCTGTGCCGCTCTGATGACCGCTTGCGGGTCCTCGGCGATGTATCGCGCGGAACGTTCGGTCAGCAGGCCGACGGACATCGCGGCCGCCATGCGTCGGCCGTTCTCCTCGGAGATCCCTCTGCGGACTCCATGCCCTGGCACCCCGGCGGTTGTCGCCACCGAAGCGACCGTGGGCCGCGTGACCGTACCTGACATCCGGGCGATTTCCCCGGATGTGAGACCTGGGCGTCGGTCAGGACCCCGGTGCGATGGGCTCCCCAAGGCGTCCCCCTCAAGTCGGCGTGGAAAATTGAGCAGCCATCAACCTACCGCGCAGATGGGCGGCCACGGTCCGGACCCAGGGGGTTCCACGCCAAGTTCACCGTATCGGGTAATACACCCTCCCGAGTGATTTACTCACCAACACAACGCCGATCTCTTTCCGTCAAAATCAGACAAGTGTGCTGCCGCATATCCCCGCAGCACTTGATCTTGACCATTGAATCTTTTGGCCTGGCCGTACGGTCGTCGTGAGCGTTCCCCGAACCGGCGGGAGTATGTGGCCGTGATCGGGATTCAGATGCTTCCGCCGAAGACATATGCAACGGCCGCCTCGCGCCGCCATACTGAACGGAACTCAATCTTCCGGCCGTTGCCGACGATCGCACCCTCATGCACAGCATGTGATGTATCACCACGAGGGCAAAAAGGGCCGATATGAAGGCCGTTCTCAGATCACCCAACGGAAGGCCGGCGCCAAGAGCGCCCCACGGCCACCAGCAACGCAACTACGCAGCCCCGGCTTCGCGGGCGTATGCACATACAGGCCGGCGGGAATCCGCCAAGGTGGGAGTGGAGGGATTCGAACCCTCACGCCACAGGACACCGGGACTTGAATCCGGCGCGTCTTCCAGTTCCGCCACACTCCCCAAGAGGCGCCCAGAATACCCTTTCTCCGGAGGCGTGCGACACACGGTCGAGCCGTCGCTGAATTTACCCGACCGTATGAAAAGCAACGGCTCTGATCTCCCCGCGGGAACCAATTGTCGGTGCCCATGGGGAAGTTGAGGAACTTTCACGTTGTGGGGTCCCCTGCCGCGCCATGGCAGGGGACCCCACGGTTCTCCCGACACAACGCCGATGGCCTTCACAGGAAACGCACGTACACCGAACGGGTGGTGAGCCCCGGCATTCCGGCCGGCACGGCAGTGGACCGGAAAGACGTCAACCTGCATTGCCGCCCCGCGTCATAACCCTTCTCCCGGGGCCTCTTTCACTACAGGCTGCCGAAGGCCGTGCCACGGCCCAGGGTGCTCCGCATGCCTTCCTGGGCGAGTACGGACACGCAGCCTGCCAGGAAGCGTCCAACCAGATCTGGAGACAATCCGTGCGCAAGATGATGACGGCTGCCGTCCTTGGGGCATCCTCCGCCTCGCTGGTCCTGAGCAGTGCGCTGGGGGCTGCCGCGGCGCCCGCCGCCCCCGAAGACTCGGGCACCGGCACGTCGGCCCTGTCCGGCAGCCTGCTCCAGCTGCCGCTGAACATTCCGGTCACGGTGTGCGGGAACACCATCGGCATCCTCGGACTTGAGCCCCTTTCGTCCGGCAGTGACAACGGGTGCAGGCACTCGGCCCAGCCGCAGGGCACCGACGCGGCCGACCCCGCGGTCGGCGGTGCGGTCGATGGGGTGGCCGATGGGGTGGCCGGCCCTGCGATCGATGGTGTGGCCGGCGGTCTGGTCGGCGATGCGGCCGACCCCGGTACGAACCCGGAGGACCTGTTCCTGTTCTAGAACGACCGCGCAGCAGCGCGTCCAGACGTCCTGCCGCCTCTCGCGGCACGCGTCACACGCATGCCCGACCGCGCCTTCCCGACGTCGTTGCCCGAGCACGAGTTCCCGTGCAGGGCTTCGCACGGGCACCTGTGCGCGGTGGGGCAGGAAGTACCGCCGGGGCGGGGGCATCGGCCCTCGCCCCGGCCGTGTGGGGTGTGGCACGCCCGGCCCCGGCACCTGCGCCGTGCGTGCCACCGCCGTCCGACCAGGGCCCCGGGGCGGCGTCTGCCGTCCCTCCCTACCAATCGGACGAAAACCGGACGCAATACCGGACGGAATGCCGGATGCAATACCGCACAAATACCGGACGAATGCCGGACGAATGAGGACGGTCGGATGACCACCACTGACCGGGCTGCGCCCTCCCCCCACCGGCGCCGGGCCGAACCACGCCGCCACGGCAGGCGAGCGGCACGGCGGCGCACGCGCGGCCGGCTGCGGTCAGCGCTGTTCATCGCGCTGACCTTGATGGTGCTAGGCACGGTCGGCGTGGGCTGGATCCAACTGTGGCTGAACGGCGGCATCCGTACCTTCGACGGAAACGGCCTGTCCGAGGACCGTCCCGACGCCAGCTCTTCCATGGGCGAGAACGTGCTGGTCATCGGCTCCGACGCGCGCAATGACGGCAACAGTGCGCTGGGCGGTGGCCACAGGGACGACACGGGCCGTTCCGACACCGTGCTGCTGCTGCACATCCACGCCGACCGCAGGCACGCGGTCGCGGTGTCGATCCCCCGGGACACACTGGTCACCATTCCCCCGTGCAGACTGCCCGGCGGTGCCTGGACGAAGACCCGGACGAACGCCATGTTCAACGCCGCTTTCTCGGTCGGGCAGACGGAGAAGGGCAACCCGGCCTGCACCCAGAACACTGTGGAGAAGCTGACCGGACTGCGCGTCGACCACACTGTGGTGGTCGATTTCAAGGGCTTCGCGGCGGTGACGGACGTGGTCGGCGGGGTGCGGGTGTGCCTGCCGGACGACGTCTACGCAAAGGACCTCGACCCCCATCGCGGCACCCGGGGCGAGCTGCTGTTCAGGAAGGGCGAACAGACCGTCTCCGGGCAACGGGCCCTGGACTACGTCCGCATCCGGCACGGCGTCGGCGACGGCTCCGACATGGGACGGATCAAGCGTCAACAGGCGTTCGTCGCCGGTCTCGTCAAGAAGGTCAAGAGCGACGGGCTCACCCCGGCCAGGCTGCTGCCGCTGGCCGACGCCGTCACCAGGTCGATGACCGTCGATCCGGGCCTCGGCACCGCGCACAAGCTGATCTCGTTCGCCATGTCGCTGAAGGACATCGGCCTGCACGACACCAAGTTCGTCACGGTTCCCTGGCGTTACCAGGGGGCACGCGTCGCGATCGTCCAGCCGGAGGCCGACCGGCTGTGGGCCGCGCTCAGGGCCGACCGTCCCATCGACGGCTTGGGTTCCGACGGCGGGAGGAACACGGCGACGGGGTCGAGTCCCGCCTCGCCGAGCACCGCCGACGCCGTCTCCGCGGAGGGCATCAGCGTCGCCGTCTACAACGGCACCGCAACCTCCGGCCTGGCCGCGGCCGCCGCCGCGAGGCTCACCGAGCGCGGTTTCACCGTCACCGGCACCGCGAACGCCCGCGGCCAGGACCACACCACCACCGTGATCCAGTACGGCACGGGCCTCAAGTCCCAGGCCCGGACGGTCGCCGGGCTGTTCCCCGGGGCCCGGCTCCAGTCGATCGGCGCACTGGGTATCAACGTGATCCTGGGCCGGTCCTTTGCGGTGCACGCCCCGGCCTCCGGTCCCGCCTCGGTGGTCGGCAGCATCCGCTCCGCCGATGACGCCCCGTGTTCCGACCTGTCGTACGGCTGACCGCGGCGCTGCCCCTCTCCCCCGGCCGTCCCCGGCTCACACTCCCCCTACGAGAGCAGCCAGGTCTCGGTCGACGGCCCGGTCGATGTTCTCCTGCCCGAGGGCCACTGCGGCGAACGTGCGCTTCAGGAAGCGGCGCAGGACATCCGTGTCGAACTGGATCAGCGCCAGGCCCTCCGGCGCATGGAACTCAAGGACCGTATGGGCGCGGCCACACGGCCAGATGTGCACGTCGCCGTGGCCCGCCGGTGCTTCCAGCCCTTCCTGCAGCAGTTCACGCGAGAAGGTCCAGGTGACGTCGGTACCGCTGAGCGAGGCATCGGGCGGAAAGCCGATGTCGACGGCGAAGGGGGCTTGCGCGGTGTACCGCAGCGTGGCCGACACGGGCAGCTCCTGGCTCTCCGAGGTGATCAGTCGGGCGCGGGCGGGCTGCTCGACGGTGATGTCCATAGGTCCTTCTTCACGTTGGGGCCGATGCCGACGGATGCCGACGTGCCCTTAAGACCCGCGAAGACCTCTCGTATTACGCGGCATCACCGGAGATCAAACGTGAACTGCGTCACTCACCACCCCTGCCGTATGCCCCTGCGCACGATCGCTACACCACATGAGCGATCTATCGTCATATCTTCGCCGCCGCAGCCTCTTCCTGTATGAGCGACCACCGACACGTATCCCGGGGAACCGAAGAACCGGAGAGCTGGAGAGCTGGAAAGGGAGACCAATGAACATTGCTGTCGTGGGACAGGGCCATGCCGGTCTGCCCCTGGCCCTGGCCGCCGTCGAGGCCGGCCATCACGTGATCGGTTTCGAGCCCGACGCGCGACGCCTTGAACAGGTGCGCGGCGGCGTCTCCCCGGTCGACGACGTCCCCGGCAAGGCGCTGGAGGCGGCCGTGAAGTCCGGCCGGTACCGGGTGACCTGCGAGGAGGAGTCGCTGGCCGGCTTCGACATCGCCGTCATCGCCGTGCCCACAGCGACGAAGGAGCGCGTAGCGGATCTCGGGGCCGTACGGGAGGCGACCGAGACCCTCGGGCGGCATGTGAGCAAGGGCGCCACGGTCATCCTTGAGTCCACCGCCGCGCATCCCGGTACCACCCGCACGATCGTGCGCCCGATTCTGGAGGCGCTTTCATGGCTGCGGGCCGGGATCGGTTTCCATCTCGGGTTCAGCCCGGCACGCAGCGAACAGGGCGACGAACGGTGGACGTTCACCAACACTCCGAAGATCGTCTCCGGGCTCACCGGGAAGTGCCGCGACCAGGTGGCGGCGTTCTACGCCGACCTCACACAGAACGTGGTGCCGGCGGACAGCCTCGAAGAGGCGGAGCTGGCCAAGGTGTTCGAGAACGCCTTCCGGTATGTCAACGCCGCCCTTGTCAACGAACTGGGCCGCCTGGCGCACACGTTGGACATGGATGCCCGGCGCACCCTCGCCCTGTCCGGCTCGCAGCCGTTCGACCTCACGACGCTCACACCGGGCCCCGGAGCCGACCGCCACTGTCTGCCGGTCGACCCGGTGTACCTGAGCCAGCACAGCAGAGCGCGACAAGAGGAGGCGCTCCGGCTGGTCGAACTGGCCAGGGACGTCAACGAGGCGCAGCCTGCCTACGTCGTCGGCCGCCTCCAGGACGGCCTCAACACGCGGCATGGCAAGACCCTCACGGGTGCCCGCGTGCTGGCGCTCGGACTCGCCCGCAGGACCTGTGCCGTCGGCTCCCACCGGTCGCCCGCCGCCGAGGTGGTCGCCCAACTGGAGCGCGAGGGCGCGCTCGTCGACGTCGTGGACCCCAGCGGCACGGCAGAGGCTCAGCCCCTGTGCGCCCCGCTGCCGTACCGGGCCTACGACGCTGTGGTGCTGCTCACCGCGCACGACGGGTTCGACCTCGCGCGCATCACCGCGGAGAGCGGGTACGTGCTGGACACGCGAGGCACCCTCCCGGATGCCCCGCACGTCGAACGGCTGTGAGGAACCATCTGGGCTCCCCGCTCCCCCGGGCGGTGCTCCGCAGGCCGGGGTCACACCGTGAACGGAGCACTCTGCTCCGGCTCACGGAAGCCGGCCGCCAAGGCGGGGACGCGCTGCTACGACTGCTTCGTCTCTCCTTGTGCGGCCCGCAGACCGGCGAGGAGTTCGGCCTGCTCGGCCAGTACGCCGGACAGAATGGTCCGAGCCACTCGCAGCAACTCCGCGACATGCGGGCTGGTCAGCGAGTAGTACACGTTTGAGCCCTCCTTGCGGGTCTTGACCAGGTTCGCCCGGCGCAACACGGCGAGTTGCTGGGACAGATGCGCGGGCTCGATACCCACCTCGGGCAGCATCTCGGCGACCGCGTGCTCACGCTCGCTCAAAAGCTCCAGGACGCGGATCCGCGCCGGGTGACCGAGCGTCTTGAAGAACTCGGCTTTCAGCTGGTACAGCGGCGTACTCACCGACCCGTCCCCTTCCCGCCCCGGCGGCACGGCCGCACCGGCCGGACATCGGTCCATCGCATCCACCCACTCATCGACAGCATGAGGCCCATCCTCGCCTGCCACAGCGGCAGCGCCGAATCCGCGTCGGCTGAGCCACCGCGTCCGGGCGGCTCACAGGGGCAGTGTGACCCAGATGCTCTTGCCTCTTCTGTCGGCGTCCACCCGCACCTCCGCCGTGCCGTCCAGGCCGAGGATGAGTTCCATGACCGTGGCCAGTCCCCCAGTTCCGGTTCCAGTTCCGGTGCCGGTCAGCGCCGGTCGGTAGGGATGGCGGTCGTAAACAGCAACGGCCACACGGCCCGGGCCGGTTGCGTAGATCACCGTGACCTGCGGGGAGAGCACGGCGGCGTGCAGCCAGCACAACATCTAACGAATTGTAAAATTAAGCAATTCGCCATCAGATGGAACCGCGTCAATCCTCTCGGCATCGCCTCGACGCTCTTGGCTTGCTCGCCCGTTCCCACGGCCCACGCAGCGCTAGCATCGGGCCCCATGATCGTATGGCTCAACGGCACCCACGGCGCAGGCAAGACGACGACCAGTGCACTCGTGCAGCCACTCATCCCGGATTCACGGGTGTTCGACGCCGAGAAGGTCGGCGAGACACTCATGGACATCACGCCGGGGCTGCCCGGAACGGACAACTTCCAGCACTGGCCGCCGTGGCGGCCGCTCGTGGTCGAGACCGCCCGCCGCGTACTCGACTACACCGGCGGCACTCTGGTGATGCCCATGACTGTCCTGGTCGAGCAGTACTGGCGCGAGATCAGCACGGGCCTCGCCCAACATGCCGTCCCGGTACGGCACTTCGTTCTCCACGCCGACCAGGACACCCTCCGCGGGCGTATCGCGGGCGACACTGTTGTTGGCCCCAACTCCCCGTTCCGTCTCCAATACCTTGAGCCCTACGCCGAGGCGGCCCGCACCTGGCTGCACGCCGAGGCCGAGGTCGTCGACACCACACACCTCACACCCGCCCAGGCCGCCCTACAGATCGCAGAGGCCGTCAAGAGGTGAGGTCCACCCGCCACGCGAAACATGCGCCGTGACAACAGAGTTGGTGGCAACAGAGCAGGTGGCAACGGAGAACGACCTTCCGGTGCGGGACGCCTACAGGTCGAACGCCAGGAACTCGATGTCGGTGAAGCGGACCTCCTCCAGGCTGCCGGCGCGGCGGCCGCTGTCCTGGAAGTAGATCTCCTTGAGTCCTTCGGCGGCGATCTCCTGCAACTGCCGTTCGTGGGCGCCGCTCTGCTGGGCGTCGAAGAGACGAGCGGCATAGCGGGGCGGCAGCGCGACGGTCAGGTGCCGGAGGCGGGCGTCGTCGGTGGTACCGACCGGGGCGGTGTAGCCGATGCGGGCGCGGGTGTCGATCACGATCCCGCCGGTCGTCGCGGCCTCCTCGCGGGCCTTGGCGCGAATCCGCGGCTGCCACCGCTTCTTCACCTCGCGCTCCAGGCGCGCGGCCAGGTCCGGGCGGGGTTTCTTGATCTGGTCCTTCACATACCGTTCGACGGTGCGCTGGGAGATGCGCAGGAGCTGGGCGACCGCCTTGGTGCCCTTGAGCTGCTTGACCAGGTACCGCATCTGCGCGCCCGCGCTCTTGGGCGCCGGGCGGGTGAACGCCTTCTGTACCGCGGCGTCCAGGCCGTCCCCGAACATGGTCATGCCCGCCTACTCCCCACTGTCGACGTCGGTGACGGTGCCGTCCTTGATGTAGCGGGCGAGGTTGAGCTCCGGCGCGTTGAACCGCTCGCGGACCTCCTCGCCCCACAGCACGGACTGCGTGCCCTCGTGCTTGACCAGGCCCGGGTTGACCCCGAGTTTGAAGCCGCCGGGCAGCGGCTTGCCGTCCCGGTAGGGAAGGAAGTCCAGCGGCGACGTCCCATCGGCCGCGTACACGACGCAGTCGGAGAGGATCGCGACCGGGTACTGGCCTGTGAACGCCGCGTGCTTGACCAGTTTGCGGTGCAGGTTGATCCGGGTGCGGGAGATGACCGCGGCGCGGATGTCCGGCCGCCAGGTGGGCCGGGCAAGGGCCCGCCACGGCCGGCCGGGCCGCCAGCCCTCGCCGCGGGGCCGTTCGCGCAGCTTGCCCAGGCCGCCCTTGACCGTCGCCTTGATCGCCGAGACGACGATCGCCAGTTCCGGATCGCGCTCCTTGTAGCCGTCCATCGCCGCCAGGAAGCCGGCCGGCGGCAGGTCGGCAGTGACGCCGAGGCCGGCCATCGTGGCGAGGTAGGCGTCACGCAAGCGGTTGTACCAGGCATCCAGGTAGCGGCCGTTGTCGTAGCGTACGTACGCCTCGACCGGTGCGACCTCGTAGCCCAGCTCCTGGGCGTAGGCGACCGTGGGCGTCGCGTACCAGGCCGGGCCCTGCGGGCAATCCCCCTTCGGTGTGAACGGGCTGGGCAGCATCTCGCCGTCCAGGTCCGCCCACGTGTCCTTGGCGATCTTTACCCGGGACAGGTCGACGTGGGACAGGTCGACCAGCCACGATCCGGGCAGTTTCGGGTCGAACACCGGCGCCTTGACGTGCGTGGGCGCACCGAGGCCGACGACGAGGCCGTTGGCGCCGGCGGCGAAGGCCATGTTGACGTCGATGCCGACCAAGTGCCGCTTGGTGCACTCGGCGTCGGTCATCGGCCGTGCCCAGTCGTACGCCTCCTCGAACAGCTTCTCCGCCGGTCCGCGGACATGGAAGCGCGGCAGGTCCGCCAGGAGCGGGTGTCCGTCCGGCGCCTCGCACGGCGCGCAGTCGACCGGGTCCGTGCCGAGGCTGCCGGGGTTGTGCTCGGAGTGTCGGCGGCCTTCGGCGTCGGGCTCGCAGGCACGGGTCGGCGGGTGCAGCGCGGTCATCAGCTCCAGGCCGGTGACGGCCGTGGTGCCACGCGGTGTCATCACTCGGGACGCGTACACGCCCAGCAGCCGGGCGAGTTCCGGCGGCGGAAGCTGGGCGGCAGCGCCCCAGTGCCGGGCATCGAGCGCGTCCCAGGACAGGATGCACAGCTGGACGCAGATCCGCTCCGAACCGCGGGCCGGGCGGTAGATCCACGCCCACGGGCCCAGCCCGCGCTTGGTCAACTTCCAGTCGGCGCGGGCCAGTTGCTTGATGACCTTGTGACCCTCCGGGATCCGCCCGGCGAGCCGCTCCTCATCCGTGAGGGTGACGGGCAGTCCGTAGCGCTCCAGCGCGACCTCGGTGAGCACCAGCAGCGGATCGGCGTCCTTGCCCGGCCCGGACAGCCTCGGCTGCCCGAGCTTCGCCTCCTTCAGTGTCCACTCGACCAGGGCCGACAGGGACTTCGCGGGCACGTCCAGGACCAGACCGCCGACACCGTACGCCAGCACCTGGCCGTCGGCGCCGACGTCGACCACGGCGAGCGGGCCGTTCTCAAAGCGCGGGTTCGCGACCGCGGCGGCGGGACCCGGGGTGGCCCTCTGCGCCGCCGGCCGCCATGAGGTCGACGGCGGCCTGGTGCCGCGCGCCGGCCGCGATGCGGTGGCCGGGACGGCGGGACGGAGCGGAGGGTCCTGTCCGGCCGCCAGGGGCGCGGCATCGGATGCCGGGACCACGGATACGGTCCGCGGTGCCGATTTCGGCACCGGAGCCGATTCCGATTCCGGTGCCGGTGCCGGAATCGGCTCTGGTTCCGGCTCTAGTTCTGGGGCGACAGGGGCGTGCGCGGCCGTGAACGTCTCGGGCACCGCCGTGTCCTCAGCGGCCACCGCGGTGCTGGCGTCAGGGGGGTACAGCTCCGCGAGCTTGTCCAGCAGGCGGGCGTACGCCTCCCGCTCCGGGCCGCGCGGCTCGGTCGGCTTCTTGACGGACTCCCAGCCGGACACCGTGGCCCGGCGCACCTTCAGCGCGGCCGCCACTTCGTCCAGCGTCAGACCGTGCGCCTGACGCAGCCGTCTGCGCTCCGCCGGGGGCGGCAGCGGGGACCGGGACGCGACCAGCGCGTCGACCCGGTCGAACAGCTCGGACATGGCCCACCTCCTACCCCGCGATCATCCCACGGAACGTACGTTTCACGTACTCATACCGTACGGATCGCGTACGGTAGCAGCTGAAGCCGGGTCGCCGCCGACGACGTGTTTACGGTCGTCGTGACCCCTCGCAACGAAGGCTGAGCGGTTCTCAGCGAAGGCTGGTGACCGGCGTTCCTTCTCACCGATGGTTAAGCGCGCAGGTCAGAGCGTTGCGCCGAGCAGCAGGAGAGGAGGGCGTCCCGCCGCGTGCCAGCTCGGCCTCAACTCCGAGACGGCACTGGTCGTTTATGAGACGCCCGTCGAGGGCTGACCAGGCTTCTGACCTGCGGCGTCGCCCGGGCTCAGTGTTCGGTGAGAATACTCAACCTTGGCTGCGAGAGGTCACATCGCTGTCCGGTTGTCACCGAGGTTTGACCGCGGGCCCTCGAACCTTGACGGACGCGAGTTGTGTCATCGAAGCCTGATCAGCACGCCGGGCCGACGGCTACGGCCACAGGCCCGGGGGCACTGGTCGACCACGCCGAGGGCGTCGATGAGGGAAACCTCGCGGTCTTCGGGTCAGGCTGTTCTTCGGTCCAGGGGTCGTTGGGGGTGCGGTGCGCAGGGTGGTGAGGGCGGCGTCGCACGCCCCGGGCGCACCCGTCCACAACGCGGTGGTACCGGACCTTCCCCGGCGACCGCCCCGGCCCGGAGTTCGGCGATGCGGGCGCAAGAACCAGCGCCTGCGCGGGCAGGCCACCCGGGCGCGCGCCGGATTCGGTGCCGACTCCGGCGGCAGTGCGGGGACACCCACCCTCATGCCGCGTCCGATCGCCGGTTCCTGAGCCCGCGTACAGGTCGCGTCCGATCGGGGGGAATACGGCCCTTACCTGTCCCCCGCACCCTGGGTAAGGGGAAAAAGAGGTTCATGACCGTTACCGCACGCATCGACAGCAGCCGCCCGGTGGCAACTCTGATCAATGTCTTCACCGTCTCGCCCGACCGCCAGACCGAGCTGCTCACGCTGCTCGCCCACGCCACCGAGCAGACGATGAAGCACCAGCCCGGCTTCATCTGCGCCAACTTCCACGCCTCCCAGGACGGCGAGCGTGTCATCAACTACGCCCAGTGGGAGTCCGAGGAGCACTACCGCACGATGCTCGCCAACCCCGACGCCCGCGTCCACATGGACCAGGCGGCGAAGATCGCCACCAACGTGCAGCCACGGCTGTTCCAGGTGCACTCGACGCACGGCGCCCCGGCTTCGGTCGCCTGAACCGCGACCAGGTCACGGGCATCGTGCTCTGCCCTGTCCGCGGGCGGGCCTGGCCGGGGAGCCGACCCCCAAGGGCGTACGGCGGTCACAACGGGAGCGTTATACCGAGCTGCTGCATGGCGCTGGAGGGCGGGCCGCCTTCGGAGCGCTCCGTCTTGTAGCCCTTGGTCCGCGGTGCCAGGGTGTGGGGGTCGACCGCCTCGGCGGGGGCACTCTTCGCGTAGAGCCCGTCCGGTTGGCTGTCGCGGTCGTGCGGCAGAAGCCAGAAGACTCGACGGCGGAAGGTTCCCGACTGGCGCGACGGCTTCGCGGTCGGGCCGAGAAGGGCGTAGCCGACCATGCGGCCGTCGCGGTGGTAGGGCGGCTTGCCCTTGCGGGTGGGCAGCCGGTCCAGGCTCTGGCGAACGTAGTCGAGGCTGTCGATGGCCTCCAGCCACACCAGCTCCGTCTCGTGGCTGATCTCGTCCTCGGCGATCAGGGAGCTCATGCCTCGGCGTCCCTTTCCTGGTCGGTGAGCAGTCCGATACCCGGGTAATGCTTGCGCTGGTTGGACAGGATCATCTCCTTGGGCGAAGCCAGTCCCACGAGTTCTCGAGTGCGGGCGGCGAACGCCCTTGAGGACATGATCGGTGCGCCCTCATTCTGACACCACGTCTTGTAGGCCGCGTAGAGGGCCGTCTGCTCTGCTCGGAGATCGGAAACCAGCACGCAGCACTCCTCGTAGAACCGGCCGGTGTGGTCCTCGGTCTCGGCGTAGGCATTGGTGGCGATACGGACGCGTTCGGGACCGGTGAGGTCGCGGTCGCTGGCGAGGTAACGGCGAGAACCGTCGATGAGCCAGCCGAGGATGCCGGGCCCCTCCTCCGTGACGAGGATGTCGGCCAGGTTGTCGATCTTCCGGTGGTCGGGGACGACTCGTTCGAAGGGGATCAGCCGCATGCGGCGCCAGAACGCGAAGCCGCCCGTACCGACCTCCGGCCGGTGGTTGCCCAACAGCCACAGTTTATGCGTGGGTTCAAAGCTGAAGAAGTCCTGCCGCATCCGACGGGCCTTGATCCGGTCACCACCGGTCAGCAGCTTGACCCGGGCCTCGTCAAACTTGTCACCCGGTTTAACCTCCGAGCACACGATCACCCGCCGACCGTGCAACTCAGCCAGGTCCGTCGGATGACCCTCATAAGGCCGCGCCATCAGAAAGCCGGGCGGGGCCGCATCCGCATAGTCCCCCAGCAGCTTCATCAGGACATCCAGCAGAACCGACTTGCCGTTCTTACCGGACCCGAAGAGGAAGGGGAGGATCTGGCCGCCGACGTCACCGGTGACGGAGTACCCGAGCAGCAACTGCAGATAGTCGATCATCTCCCGGCCTTCGGCGTCGTCGCCGAAGGTGTCGGTCAGGAACCTCTCCCACCGTGGGGTGGATACATGCCGCGGCCCGACGGTGGTGGACCGGGAGTGGAAATCCTTGTTCGGGTCGGGGGTCTTGACCAGTCCCGTGCGCAGATCGACGATGCCGTCGGGCGTGCACAGGGCGTACGGATCGGCGTCCAGCAGGACCGCGTTCAGCACCATGCCGGGGGCAGACTTGGCCTGGGCGAGCATGGCGTTGATACCGGTGGTCGACAATGCCCGGCGGCGGTGCTGTTGCAGCGCTGTGGTCGTGAAGACACCGCGCGGATCATGGCCGGAGATGCTCTCCGCAAGGTCCCCGGCCGCCCACAGCACGGTGTCGTCCTCGTCGATCTGCCAGCGGGTGGTGTCCCATCGGTACCAGCCGATACCGGGAACATGCCGGTAGTCATTGGTGTACAGCCGTACAAACAGCTTGGCGTTGCCGCGGTCGGACAGCGTATCCGGCAGCAGCCCGTTCGCGGTCACGCCCTCAGCGGCGACACGGCCGGCGTCGGCCTGTGCGGGCCGCGGCACAGCGGTGGCTCCCTGGGCCCTGATCTGGGCAGCGACGGCTTCGGGGTCGAACTCGAAGAGCGTTTCCGGCCTGGGTGACGTCATGGGCGACTCCCACTGCCGTACAGAGGCCGCTTCAGACCCGCCGTCAAACCGCTGTGCACAATCTGCTCGATACGCCGTTCCTGACCCGGGCGAGCCGCGATCGCCGCGTCCTTGAGAGCCTGCAGAGCCTCGTCCTGGGGCAGGCGGCCGGCCGCAACGAGCCCGCCGAGCGTGTAGGCGGCGCGGTTGAGGGCGTCGGAGAACCCGGCGCCCTCGGTGACCTGCCCGCAGGCCAGCACCGGAGCGAGCACCGCGTCGAGCGTGTGCTGCCCTCGCTCACGTCCGCCGCCCGCCGCCAGAACGGCCTGCCGGGCCCGGGGCGGTACCGGCCTGGGCGCGGGGATGTTCGGTGCGGGCAGATGGCCGGTGCGCTCCAACTCCTGGGCGAGCCAGAGCGGCAGCGCCGCCGGTTCTCGGGCCTCGCCGACAGGCGTGTACGTCCCGTGCTGTGTGGTGGTGCCGGGAGCGATGATGTAGCTGCCGTGCGCGCGGATGTCCACCTGCCAGGCCAGGGCCCGGCCGGGGCTGGAACCTACGGAGGACTGCCAACGGGGTCCGTCCGCCCGGTACCAGATGTGCATGCCGCCCGAGGGGGTGTGGACGCGCAGCGTGGTCTCGTCGTCGGCAGGGCTGGGCCGGCCTCGTAGCGCGGCCAGGACGGCGAGGGTGTGGAAGCCGTTGGCTAGGCCCGTGAGGTCGACATGGTCGGCGATGGGAATGCCGGGCAGGATCCGGTCCCGCGTGGGCGGTTCGGCGGGGTGGGCGTCGACGTCGATGACGACCAGACCCGCCAGGCCGCAGGCCACGCCGATGCCGAACTCCGGGTTGGCTCCCCACCACTGCTGGATGCGGTCCTGATCGAGGGTGGCCGCGTGGAAGCCGTGGCACCAGCGGCCTGCCTGTAGGCAGGGGCAGCCTGTCGGCGGGTGGGGATTTCTGCGGCAGTCAGGGCAGTTCGCGGCCGGGGTCTTGCGACCCTTGGCCAGGGGATGAACGGGCCAGCCTCGGCGGGCGCACCAACGGGCAGTGGCCAGTGACAGCTCAGCGACTGAAGGACCGGTGGCGGCGCGCGTTGAGTCGCTATGAGAAAACCGCAGATCAGCTGGCATCTGCCCTCCCTATCAGCGACCTATCAGCGACCGAAGCGACTCAACGACGGACACAGACTAGCGAATGAGGCTGCCAAGGGCGCGGAGCACATGCCCCCGCAGATGGATCCAGCGACTGAAGGAAGGGGGCAGCGACTCAACGCTCTTCAGTCGCTCTTCAGTCGCTAAGAGAAAACCGCAGGTCACACGAGGTACAACAACCGAAACAGCGACTGAAGCGACTGAAGGCTTCTATATATCACGCACACGCGCACACACTAACTTCTTCATATATGGGGACCTTGAGTCGCTTCAGTCGCTGTCTCCGTAACGACACCGCTCTGACCTGGGCTTTTGCCCTCCCGCTTGGCAGCGACTGAACAGTCGCTGAGTCGCTGAGCTTCAGTCGCTGTGCCTCCAGAGCCGCCGAAAGCCAGCGACCCAAGCGACTGAAGCGACCCAAGCGACCGACCACCGGACAAGACCCCGCCTCGATTCGACCCGCCTGTCCGAACTCCCCCGCCCGGCTGGCGTATCCCCGCCCGCTGGCAGGCGTCTCCTGCTTGGCTTGATTGAAGAAACCATTCTGCCCAGGGAAGCGAGCCAGCATGTTCCCCCCTCCCCCGGTTGCCCGGATCTCGCCGTCCGCCAGGATCGCCGTCTACCCATTCACGCCGTTCGCCATCGGTACGAACAATAGGCATCCGGGCCGGCGTGGCAACCGGCGAGTGCGGTGAGACCGAAGTGGCGGGGACTCTTGTGTCAGTGCGCGGACCCCGAGATCGAGTAGAACTACGTTGATATGTCACGGTGCTGGCGTGGTCGGGTCGTCTTCCCCGAGCTGCGCAACTTCCGGCTGCTGCCCGGGTTGAAGAACATCGGCAGCAGCCGCCTGTACTGTCAAGTGATGCGTGGGTGGGTCACGTTGCTGTCATCCGATCAGTGGTGCTCGGTGAGGCTGTCTGCCAGCGGGAGCGACAGTTCTTCCGCCGCGGGCCATGGCGGAGTCTCAGGGCCCTGGCGCCATGTCAGATGCACCTGGACGAAACGTGCAGGGTCGTCCTCGACGGTGAACAGGACTTCGTCACAGCGACCAACCCTTCCCCGCAGGTCGGACAGGTGTCCATGGCTTCAGCATGTTCCATCGGGCTCCCCTCTTGAGTAGCCAGTAACGATGTTGGTGATCGATAGAAGTGTCGCAGTCGCCGGGATGCGCAGCTGACCCTTGACGACGCCTTCGGCGTGTAGAAGTCGCGGGCGCATGCCATCGGGTGCTGACACTGCTCGAAGAACGTGTAGGTGCGGCGGGCATCACGGCGTGGACGGGTTTGGGTGGCGGGTCGGCGTTGCCGAGCGCGGCTGTCGCCCGGTGGACACCGTGACGATTGCCGCGCCGCGCCCCGGAGAGGAGCTCTGGGCTCTCACGGGCTCGCTGCGAGGCGTCGGTGGTCATGTCCTCCAGGAGCGGGCTGCGATTGATGAGCATGATCTGGACTAGCACGGTGCGGAACTGGCCGAAGGCAAGGCACCGTTCGATGGGTGGTAGCCCCAGCCCTGGAGGGTGGCCGCCACCTGTGCGATCGTCTCTTCGACCGCTTCCTGACCGAAGAACCGCCAGGTCAGCGAGCCAGCGGTGGATCTGCTCCATGCACGGCTGGGCTTGTCGGCCAGGTCCCGGCTTGAGAGGCGGATGTAGGTGAGGGTGGAGTCGGTGTGGCGGTGGCCGGCGAAGGTGGCGATGGCGTGAAGTTCCCAGCCCATCCGGGCCAGGTCGGTCAAGTACAGGTATCTCGCACATCACCAGGTACTCGGCCAGGCCCAGGCCCAGGCGTAGGCGGCGATGGTCCGGGGCGCCCGGCTTAGGTCGCTCCACACCTGCAACCACCCGGCCGCCTGCTCGTGCCTGCCCAGCACCGGCCACTGCTCCTCCAGCACCACCGTGCCCCACATATGGCCACGGCGGCCTCCAGGCCGAGGAGAACTGGAACTTGGCGAACACTGTGCTGTGCTGTGCTGTGCTAGGGCAAGAGGGCGCCCTCCTGGGCCTGGACAGGAGCACGCCGGGACGGCGGATTCTGTGCCACGCTCGCGCAGGGCGGAGGAGGTCGCAGCCCCGGCGGATTCCGCATACGGTCACCCTTGCCACCCACCACCGGATGAGTCAGCGCCGGGCTGTCGTGGTCGGGGTGGCGCCTGCCGGGCGTGTGTTGCCTGCCGGGCGTGTGGCGGCACGGCCGCGGATGGAGGACAGTAGCCCGGCGAGAGCCATGATGCCTGTCATGGCGTAGAAGGCCGCACTCAAACCGTCGGTGAAGGCGGCGGCGTCCCGCCCGTGCAGGCTGGTGGTGCCGACGAAGATGGCGAAGGCCGTGCTGCGAGGGATGGAGTGTGCCGCGATCAGGATCGCTGTGGTGAAGGAGAACACCATCCCGATGCTGGCAGACGTCCTGAGCACGCCAGAAGCGATCCCCAGGCGTTCAGGTGGGGCCGCCTTCATCACCACCGAGCTGTTGGCCGCATAGAAGAAGCCGCCACCGATCATGATGACCGCGTTGCCGATCGCGGGCAGCCAGAGCGAACTGGTCGTGGTCATCTGGGCGAAGATGACGAGCGCAATGACCGAGATGCCCAGCCCGGCGGTCGCCGGAAGCACTGGCCCCAGCCGGTCCGCTACGCGCCCCGCGTACGGGCCCACGGCCGCGCCGAGCACATAGCCCGGGACCATCAGCATGGACGCGGTGATCGGGCTCAGCCCTCGTGGACCCTGCAAATACATGATCACCAGGAAGAGCACCGCGAAGCTTCCCAGGCCCTGCAAGAGTGAGGCCAGCAGTGAGGGCGACACCCTCGGAATGCGGAACAGCGACAGGTCCAGGGTCGGTTCCTTGTGCCGCAGCTCGATGAACACGAACGCCACCAGCAGCACCAGGCCCCCCACCAGATAAGCCAGGTGAGTTGCGTTCAGTGGCACGGCGGCCAGGCCGGTCATGGCCCACAGCACGCCGAACAGTCCCAGCCCCAGGGTGATCATGCCCAGCGGGTCGAATCGTCGGCGAATCCGCTCGCTGCGGTCTTGCAGTACTCGGGCGGCCAGGACCAGCGCGGCCAGGCCGATCGGCAGGTTGATCCAGAAGATCCAGCGCCAGGAGACGTAGGTCACGATGACGCCGCCGAGCAGCACTCCGAGCACGGAGCCCAGCGAGAAGCCGAGGGCGTTGAAGCCGTAGGCGCGGCCGCGTTCCTCGGGCGGATAGAGCTCGGAGATGATCGCGCCGCTGTTGGCGGCGATCAGCGCGGCGCCGAGCCCCTGGACAACGCGGAATCCGATGATGGCCGGCGCGTTCCAGGCCAGCGCGCACAGCACCGAACCGAGCACGAAGATGATGAATCCCGCCTCGTACATGCGCACCCGGCCGAACATGTCGCCGAGCCGGCCCAGCTGAGTGGCCAGCACGGTGACGACCAGGAGGTAGCTCACGACCACCCAAGTGACCGAGGCCAGCGAGATGTTCAGGTCCTCCTGGATGGCGGGCAGTGCAAGGACCACGATCGTGCTGTCTACCGCCGAGATGAGCACGCCGATCATCACTACGAGCATGCCGAGCCCGCGCCGTGGCGGCATGGACGCCTCCGAGACGTGGCCCGGCACCGACGCATTACTCACCATCGCTGCCCCCGAGCGCTTCGGTGAGGTCGGCCCGTCACTCATGCGCTTCCTCCTCCCCCTGCTGGTTCTTGGGGGCCTGAAGGCTCCACAGTCGGCCGTCCGGGTCGCGCACCGTCATCAACCGGGTCCCGAAGTGCGTGTCCTCGAACGGAGCGACCACCTCGACGGCAGGGTCAGGGCGAAACGCGTCCGCGTCGGCCACCTTCAGTACCAACTGGATCTGTGGCTGCCGATCTGCGGGCACCTCGGCGATGAACAGCGAGGGACCGTCGCCATTGCGGAGCTGGCCGGAGCTGTGGTCCGTCTCGAATTCCAGCTCATAGCCCAGCGCCTGGAAGAACCGCGCTGCCTTGCCCCAGTTGTGGGTCTCCATGAACACGGCCTCGATACCTTCGGTCGTCATCTCAGACCTCTTCCTCATCCGATCGCTCTTGTGCTTCCTGCGTGTCGTCGAGGTAGGCACGCAGCGCTTCGGCAACCAGTGCCGACAGCGACAGCTCCTTCTCGATGGCACGGTGCTTGACCTGCTTGATCAGTCCGATCGGCAGGTACACGTTGAACTGCTTCACAACCTCGTCTCCCACGGCAAGCATGCTAGCAAACTAAATCACTAGATCGCCGGGGCCGTCTCAAGGTTCGTGAGGGCGGCCACACCATCGATGTGCATGCCCTGATCGCGGGCGGCGTCAGCGCCGACCACACGAGCCGGAGCGGACGGGTGATTACGTCGTAATCACCCGGCGTCGGCAGCCCGCGAGCAGGTGGTTTCCCGGGTGCGCTGCCCTGCCGGGAGTGCATTGCGGCGATTCACAGAATGTGAATCACGCCTCTCCAGGCACACTGTTCCGCATGGCCCGTCGCACCCGTAAGTCCACCTTGCCTACAACGCCGCTGGTCAAGCAGTCTCTGCGGATCGGCGCGATGGACGCGGCAGCCGTCATCGGCGAGCTGCGCCAGCTCCATGAGGATGCGGAAGACCCCAGCGTTGAACGTATGCCGGCAGACGACGAGATCTACAGCGCCCTGCTGTTTGCCGAGAAGCATGCCGGGGCGCTGCGCAGACTGCCGCCCGAGCGGCAGAAGGCGGCCGCCCTCTGGGAGTATCTGGGTGAGCGCGCCGAGGTTCACCAGGCCCGAGCCGTGGCGGATGCGCGCGGCACGGGTGCCGAGTGGGCGGAGCTGGCTCCCCTGCTCGCCGTGAAGGCGCCAAGTGCCGCGTACAACAAGGCCAAGCGACTGCGGGCGGCGGCCCTTGCCGATGAGGCGCCATGCGACGCCGAGCCGCTACGCCGCACCCCCGAGGCCGTCATCGCGGCCGAGAACCGGATCGCCCGTCAGAAGCAAGCCGAGCAACGAGCCCAGGACGCGGTCAGGCGGCGCCACCATGTTCTGGTTCCGGTGGCGCAGCGGCTTCTGGACCACCGTGACGGACTGGTCCTGGATGAGGATGTCGAGTACTGGCTGGACGAGGTGGCCGAGGTGCTGCCCAACTGCACCACTGCGACTCAGATGATGAGCCTCAGCCGCTATCTGAGTGCCGTGGTTCGCGCGTTGAGCAAACGGGAGCAGCGCACCGCCCTGCCGGTCACGACCACGGATGAGGCCCGCCTCGCGCTCGCCGCCGCGGTGGCCTTTCTGGCGGAGCAGATGTGATGGCCCGTCAATCCCTCGTGGCCGCGGCCGCGGCGACAGCTGGCGTGACACGCACGTGGGGGTAACGGGCGGGGTGATTACGCCGTAATCACTCCCCCGATACCGTGGAGGAGCGACTGGTTGGTCATGCTCTATCCATAACTAACGTGTCGATCCTTCTAAGGATCATCGACGTTAGTATGGTGTCCAGTATGAGCTCACCAGTAACCAACGACCGAGAAAAGGTCGTCAGCAAGCTGCCCGGATGGCTCCGGCAGAATCTGAAGATCCGAGCCGCCCAGCATGGCGTCGAGATCCAGGCCGCGGTCGAACAGGGCATCAGGGACTGGTGCAACCTGGCCTCTGCCACCACGGCCGTTGACACCTCCGGCGCCGACTCCTTCTCCACCTTTCTGCCCCCGGGGCAGTGGGAGGACTTCCGGCAGATCGCCACCGATCGACGGGTCTCCCTCATCCAGGGACTCGCCCAGTCCGTCCAGTTGTGGCTCGACAGCAACCCCGCGCCCGACATCTCCCGCCCCGAGATCACGCGCCGTATCGTCGTATGCAATCAGAAGGGTGGGGTCGGCAAGACGGCCATCACCGCCGGTCTCGGAGAAGCGCTCGCCGAGGATCCCAACTCACTCCACCCTGTACGCGTCGCCAAGGCCCTGGCCCAAGCAGTGCGGCAGAGCGACTCACAGAATGACGAATCGGCGCAGGACGAGAACCCGCTCGACATCGAGAATCTGCCGGGCCCCGGCCAGCGTGTGCTCCTCGTCGACTTCGACCCGCAGTGCCACCTCACCAATCAACTGGGTGCCACTCCCCTGCCCATGGACGGCGACAGCCTCACCAATCACATGGCGGGCGACCCCAAGGGAGATCTTCGTGACCTCATCATCTCGGTCGATGAGGAGGCGTTCAGCGGCAGGCTCCACCTTCTCCCGGCCTGCCATGACGCCTTTCTTCTCGATGTACGCCTTTCGGCGGTGCGGGCGCGCGAAGCCGGACTTGAGCGGGCTCTTGCGCCCCTCGAAGGTGATTACGACGTAATCATCGTCGACTGTCCGCCCAGCCTCGGCCTCAGCATGGACGCAGCGGCCTACTACGGTCGTCGGCGCGAGAGCGAACGGCCCGGCAATTCGGGCGCGCTGATCGTCGTCCAGGCCGAGGACAGCTCCGCGGACGCCTATGACCTGCTCACCACGCAGATTGACGACCTGCGCGGTGACCTTCAGGTCGACATCGACTATCTCGGCATTGTCGTCAACCTCTACGACTCCCGCCGCGGCTACATCGCGACCTCGTCCCTTCAGGGATGGGTGGACATAAAGGATCCCCGGGTCGTCGGGCTCATCGGCGACCTCAAGGAACAAAAGGAAGCCGTCCGAGTGAAACAGCCTCTGCTGTCATACGCCCCCAAGTCGCAACAGTCGATCGGTATGCGCGCCCTGGCCAGGGAGGTGCTGTGAGCAAGGCCGACCAGCTGGGTTCCGGCCGATTCGGCGGGGGAGTGCGCTCCGTCAGCGCGCGCCGCCAGGCCGTGGCCGCGGCCACCGGTGTCCCCACCGAGGGTGTCGCACCGCCAACGGAACTGCCTCCGAACCGCATCAGCCTCAACCCGGACAACCCGCGTTCCGCGCTCGGAGACCTCACCGATCTCGCGGGCAGCCTGAAGACCCATGGTCAGAAGCAGGCCATCACGGTCATGAACCGCGATGCCTATGCCAAGGCCAACCCCGACCGGGAAGCCGACATCGAGCCGGACACCGTGTATGTCGTCATCGACGGCAGCAGCCGCCTCGCCGCCGCCCGTGAGGCCGGTCTTGCCGCGGTCAAGGTGATGGTCAGCGATGAGCAGGGCGCCACCTCCGAGGAACTCCTCGAATCTGCCCTCGTCGCCAATATCCACCGCCAGGACCTCGAAGAGCTGGACGAGGCTCGTGCCCTGCAACGTCTGCTGGCCATCCATGGCAGTCAGCGCGCGCTGGCCAAGCGGCTGCATCGCTCCCAGGGGTGGGTATCGCAGAGGCTGGCCCTGCTCAGTCTCACCCCTGAGCTTCAGGCACGTATCCATGAGGAACCCATTGAGCTGCTGCGTGCGGTCGGAAACCGGCCGCACGAGGAGCAGGCTGTGGCGCTGGAGGAACTCAAGGTCGAACGAGCCCGCAAGGAAGCGGAGAAGGCGGCCTCCAAGGCCCCGGCCTTCACCGCGCCGACTGCGCCTGTGCCTGTGCCTCCGGCTCCCAAGGCCCAAGGCTTCACCGCGCCGGCTGAGCCGCCGACTGCGCCGGCAGCTCCCGCTGAGCCTGAACCGGGTGACCAGCCGAGTGATTACGCCGTAATCACCAAGGGCGAGTCCCCGGCAGCGTCGGCTGACGAGGCGCCGAGCCCGCAGCAGGAAGCGGCCTCCCGTACAGACACGGTGCCCGAGCCGCGCGGTGACGCCCAGCACGCCTCCGCACAGCGCCCTGCGGGCAACCCGCCCAAACTCCCTTACGACGACGGCACCTTCATTGCCATGCATCTCATCAAGAGGATGGGGGACACGGAGTTCGACAAGATGCTGCACATCCTCAACGAACACCAACGCAAGAGGGACGCTGAGGTCAGCGGCAGCGTCAGAAAGTGAAGGCTCGGGGGAGTCCCCGACCGAACCACCCGATCCCGCCCCCGCTGCACGGGACGCCGAGGCTGCGGCGGGGGAGTGGAGCACGTTCCCTTCGCTTTGATTCCATGACGACCGTCACTCTCGCCCACAGCGACCGAAGCGACTGAAGCGACTGTCGTTCGGACAGAGTCAGCCATCCGCGCAGCCGCACCGCCCGCTGGGAGCCGCCGATCCTGCCGAGGCCGGTCCGTACCGGCTGGAGGCGGTGCTGGGCGAGGGCGGGATGGGCCGCGTCCATCTGGGGCGCACACCGGCCGGTAGCGCTGTGGCGGTCCGGAACAAGCCGCGTTCCACCGCGTTGCGTTCCTTGTACAGCTCCGTGTCAGAGGACGGGCCGTCCGCCGTTTCACCCACGCTTCCATCGACCGGAACCACGTACGACTTGCTGCCCCAACTGCCGCCCGGGGACCGGCTGTACGTCAATCCGTCCAGCCCCGCGGGTGAGGGGATCGCGTACCGCACGACGTTCACCGTTTCGATGTTTGGATGCAACCAGGCGTGGTCCAAAGTTAGTTGGGAAAGCTGAGGCATTGTTGGCCAGCGGAGTTGGCTGTGACCGGTGAGGCTGGGATGAGGGGCGGCGGGTCGGGAGAAGGCGTACGGGTGCGTGAAGTGCGTACGCCGCCGCCGGAGGAGGTCGGATGAGCCGCTGGAACGGCCGTCGGACCCGGCGCTGTGCCGCCGCCGCAGCGTCCCGATGCGTGGTGGACCAGATCCCGGCCGACCTGCTGATCCGCCCCGCTGAGTCGGCCGTACCCCAGCCCGGTGACCTGTGCCACGCGATACCGGTGGACTCCAGGTTGGTGTCCCCTGTCCTGGAGGACGCCGATGAAACCGCGCTCGCGCGGCTGGACCATGCCCTGACCGGCCGTATGGCCCCCGGCGCGGGCGACTGGCCCGACCGGTGTGCCGGACCCGTCGGCGACACGGGCGAGGGCCACTGACGAGAGCGCACGGCCAGCCCCCCACTCATCGACAAGGAGCAGTGTTCATGCCCCGTCAGCACGAACCCCCGGCCGGCGAGACGACGTCCTCCGTCAGCGTCCGCCGTGCGGTT